>SKOF01000188.1 GCA_007120155.1 Thioalkalivibrio sp.
CAGAGCCGATAACCGCGTCTGCGATGTCTACCGCCATCTCGCCGGTCTCGCACTCGGCAACGTACAGGTTGTCGATATCGACACCCAGTTTCTCGGCCCAAACAGAGTCATGCGTGCCTTCAATATCGAGAAGTACAACAGAATGATCCGGGTATTGCCGCTGCGCGTTGCCCGCGATCTTGTAGGCAATCATGGACTTGCCGCTATGCCGGTGCCCAACAGTCATCGTGACTCGGCTTGTGGGGATGCCGCCTAAAAGCGCGAAGTCCAGTATGAAAGCCCCGGTGCTGATCCGTACCGGTGCGCGTACCTGTCTGCCCTTGCGAACGGTGGCATCCCCGTATGCCTTAGAAAACCCCGCTAAGGTCTCGGCCAGTTCCGACTTGGCGGCCTTAACCTCTTGGGCGTCTCCCCCTATGTTTGCTCTGCGTCTGGGCATGAATCACTCCTCGATGTACCCAACAACCTCGGACTCCAGCTTGTCGCTAACAAACTCGGCAATGTCCTCGATCACGGAGTCGATCTCCTCGTAGTAGCAAGGAACCTCGACCGATACGTCTACCCGCAGGGACTCGTAATCACCAAGATTCTTGGTGGCTCCTGCCGAGACACGAACATACGCTGGCGCGGTCTCAAACTTGCGCACAGCAATCGTCTCATCTGTCCGAGAATCTTCCTTCTTCTCGCCGGAAAGTGAAACCGATTTCAAAACGGTCATCCTGCCTTCATCAGAACGGGTTTCCGCCGTGCGTGTGCGAACTCGTGGTTTCATCGTCTTGTCCTCCTATACCGCTCAATGCGGTTCTGAATACGCCGAATGGTTTCCACATGATCTTCCCTGAAGTACTGGTACTCTCCGTGATGGCGGTCCAGTTCTTCCGCCAGAATTTCAACCTCATCTCGCAGAAAGTGCCCGTAGTGATGAACAACATCCTCGTAGTAGGCCCCCGGAACCATGCCAACCTTGATCCACCGCTTGAACGTCAGCGGGTCTTTGCCAAGCGCAACAGCGGTTGCCGGAATCGTGTACGCCTCTTCAACAAAGATGTTGCTCGTGGTCGCCCTGTTAATCGGGTATAGCTCGACTTCCTGACCAGCAACAATAGGGCCGTTGCTTAGCGGTGACTCAGGGGGCGGCCTGCCCTTGTAGTAGGCATCCTTGACCCGCTTCTTGATAGCCTTCCGGTAGGCTGCATCTGTGTGGTAAGCCTCCCGTCTCTTCCGGTTATGAAGTTCATCTGCTTTAGTCTTCGGACGGATGTCAGAAGCTCCCGTCGAAACTTCTGTAGGTCTACGCTGACGACTTTTTTCTCTTTCAGCTTCCACAACTTTACCTCCGCGTTACTCGCTTCTGTGTATTCTTTCAGTCGCCCTGCCAACTGGTTTTCCGCCCTGAATGAGTTCTTATCTCTGATCGTTACCCAGATCGGAACTTTCTTGCCGGGATGCTTGCGAAGCACTCGGCCATGCGCCTGCGCGACCGCCGCTTTCGGGGAAAGCTCAACCCCGGCAGCCAAGCGCGGAACATCGATTCCTTTTCCAAACACGCCATAGGTGGCAAGAATGATGTGCTTGGTGTTGATGATCGCAGTTCCTTGCGCGATCTTGGTCTTGCGAACAGCAACTCCTATCTTGACTGGAGTGTAGGGAGTACCGCGCTCGTAGCCGATGGGCTTGCGCTTGGGAGTGGGGTCCTTGATGTACCGCCACTCGTGCGTCTGCCCTGCATAGACTCCGATCTCTTTCTCGGGTACCCCAATCAATCTGCAAATGGTTGCAATAACATACAGATGCTCGACCCTATCAGAAAGGCCGAGTGTTGGCCGCCCTGTGGCGGCAAGCCGTTTGACAACTTCCGCCAGAATCAAACATCGATCCGGGTTCTCCGTTGCCTCGTTGATGTACCGCCCCGTAGTCGATGACACGTTGGCGTACCAAGAGTAGACGGCAGGGCTTTCAACTACCCTTACAACCGACTTCTTGTGCTGCTTCTCCAGCTTTACGGCAACATCTCCAAGCTGGTACCGAAGGACCTTCTCAAAGATGTCCTTGCGGTGCGGAGTCGCATCCAGACCAAGCCGATACCGCGAGTTGACCTTCATCAGGATGGAGGCCATGACCGGGGCACCGGCTACCTTGGACTCATCCCAAATGCACATGCCAAAATTGTCGTAGAACTGGTCGCCCATGTCACGGCTGAACAACGTCTGCGCCATGGCGATAACCAGACTGCGGCCCTCGTAATCCGCCGTACCTGCTTGCACAATCCCAATGTCGCTGTCTTTCATGCCAAAGACTTTTTTGGCCGTATCGACCCATTGCAGCATTAGCCGCTCAAGATCAACGATGACAAGAACATTGGCATCCAGCCGCCGAGCAACCTCTAGGCCCATGACGGTCTTGCCCGAACCTGTGTGCGCCTTGGCAGTTATACAACGATGCTGCCGCAGCGCTTTCTCCATCTTGGACACAAACGGGGCCTGATAGTCCCGCAACTCCGGGGCGGTAGCTCCGCTGAACGATGACCCGACAGAGGTCATGTCCTTGTAGTCAAGTTCCAACTTTTCCCCATACAAACGGGGAACTGCAATGTGAGTCCCGACATCGACCCACATATCAAATTTTTCTTCGTCTTTCTTGAATATGTCTAGCTGGGAAAGGCTCAGGTCCCTCTGAGCCTTTTTTGCTTCCCGAGCAAAGCGCTTATCCAAAAAGAACGCGCCTCGGAGGTAGTTCATGAGCTACTTGCGGCCCCGCCGCAGAGCGCCCTTGAGTCCGCGCCGAGCAGGCTTTTTCTTGACCGGCTCAGGTTCCTCTTCAGGCTCCTCGTCCTCCTCTTCATCCCAAGGGGCTTCCTCCTCGGCATCCTCTTCTTCCTCATCGTCCTCGTCCTCGTCTTCCTCTTTGACAGGGGCGCGGCGCTTCTTGCCTAGAGCCTTCTTAGGAGCAGGCGCTTCGTCCTCCTCCTCATCGAAGTCATCTTCCTCATCGCCCCAATCGTCTTCATCGTCATCGTCCATGGCCTGACGGTTCGCCTTTGCAGAACCGGGAACGGGTTCGCCGCCGACGATCAGACGGAGCTTATCGCTGTCGGGTTCCTCAAACATCTCGGTGTACTCATACGGTACCGCGCAATCCTCGCGGTGCACCTTGCCCTCGCGGTCCTTGTACTTCCGCTTGTACTTGGCCAGTTCCGACTCTTCGAGAATTTCCACAAACTCGATATCGCCGCCGATGGTCGGGTCCTTGTCGCTATCGCGGTTGAGTTCCAGCTTGTAGCCGCGAAGCGTACCGTCCTTCTCGTAGCGCCGGATGAACTTCTTCTGCTGACTGAGGTTCTTGACCATCATCAGCTTGCGGCTAAACTTATGGGTAACACCGTTGCGATCCTTGTACGGCGTCAGGTCAATGACCGTGAGGAACATCGCGTAGTACGACTCCTTGCCGGTCGCCTCGCAGACGGGGCAAACGTCGAACGCCTTGGTGCAACCAAGATACGTATCCCACTTGCCGGTCTTGGGGTTCTTGATCTGGTGTTCATACATGAAGAAATCAGGCATGTCATCAACGACGATGACTTCCTTGGTCTCACCGGGGGGTACCCAGACGCGGAACGGCATGTTGATCTGGGCCTTGCGAGCCTCCTTTGCCGCCTTTTCGCGTTGCAGTTCTTCGTCCACATGCGCCATGGCGGAAGCCCCGCGCATGAATCCTCGACTACGCTGTTTCTTGATTGTCATGTTGTACCTCGTACAGTTTCTTGAGTTCATCAATGAGCATCTTGGATGCTCTCGCCGTTAGCCCCATACGGATCAGCTTAGCCGCCGTCATCGCTTCTCGGGGCAAATACTCGCTCTTCAAACCGGGGATGGAAATGAACATACCGCCGTCCAGTCCAACCGCCTCTGATGGAACGAGCAACAACACCGGATGCTTGTACCGTTTTGGGAGTGGAAGCGACAACTCCCGTACCTTTAGAGCAACCGGTTCTCCCGCCTTCAGCGGTGCCAAAAGGTGCTTGGCCTGCCTCTGGTGGGTAGAATCGAATATAGCCAATTCTTTCCCATTCGTCAAATCTGTGGGGGCGTGCATATCAGTTTTGCCCTCCGTATCAGATTCCGAATCATGCGCGGGTCCAAATCATCCGGATCGGTCTTGGGCGGGGTGTCTTTCGGGTAGACAACCCGCCTGACCGGCACATGGTTGATGAGCCGGTTGGCCGCGATTTTGGTGCCTGAGCGCCCCGCCTTATCATGGTCATAAAAGATGACCACTGGACGGTTGATTCGTATAAGCCATTGGGCCTGATGTTGCGTCAAATTCGCGTGCATCGACGCAACTACAGGTTCTCCCGCCTGAAGGACCTTGGCATAGGCAAACAGCCCCTCGACAAGAACCACATATGGCGGGTCCTTCGGTAGTGTATGAAGACCAAGAAGCAGTAGCTCCTTGCGCAAGCCGTGAAAATCTCGAATACGCGGCGTTGCGTCAGGATCGGTAGCCCGACCGGTATGGCCGTATAGTTCGCCGTTCAAGCCCTTGACAGGAAAGACAATGCGACTAACACCGCGAGAATCACCGCCAACCCCAAGTCCAATCCGTTGCGCCGTAGCCAACGATACGCCACGGTATTCAAAATCCAGCGGATCATAAAGGTCTTCATACTCTTCTCCCAATGGAACGAGCCGGATTCTATCACTTCTGCGAACCGGCTTTGTGTAATTCCATTCGGGGAGTGGGCCGCCTGCGAATTCCTCATTCGTCAGCGTCGGCTCATACTGCTCAAGCAAGGACCGGTCCTCGCTGTAATCTGCAATCAATTTCAAAAGATCGAGGACAGAACCGCTGGACTTGCAAGTGAAGCAGAAGAAACGGGAGACCTCATTTTCCTCGGCCTTGATGCCAAAGGACGGCTGCCGGTCATGACCGGATTCATGCAGCCAAGGAGCCAACGGGCAACTGGAGTTAACCCAGTCCTGATTGTGCTGGATTTCTGCCGATGCCCCGTTGATCTCCTTAATCAACTGCATGATGCTGTCCCGGTCCATGTTACCCCTTCGGCTCCGTGGCGGCGAGGGCGGCTCGGGCACCGGAGAGTGCCTTTTTGTAATCCAAAAGCATCTGGTCAAACATCTTGTCTGACGGGGCTGCTTTCTTCGCTGCTTTCCCGCCACGCTCTAGTAGGCTGATAGCGGCGGCCAAACGTGCGGCAGTGTGGGTTAATGGTTTTTTCAGACGCTCGATCTCGGCTTGCTGTTCCCCAATAATATCCTTCTGCGTGTTTGCAATTCCGGTCATCGCGTTCAGTTCATCGCCCAGCCGCTGCATTGTCCGAGAATACTGATTTGCGCTATGACTATCCCAAGCAGCATTCCATGCTTGCTCAGGAGTGCCATTTGGGTTCTGGTACCTCCAAGCCCGATAATTTTGCGCTCTTTTACCCATAGCCCCTCTCCTACTTCTTGCCGACCTTACCGAAGATGGGCGTGCCGTCCACGATGACGAACTGCGTCTTGAGAACCGGGTCCTTCTTCTCGGGCAGCTTGGTCTCCGCGATCCGCTCGATCTGCTTTTCGCCCAGATATTCGCGAGCCTTAGTGATGCTCACAGAGATGGAGTTGAAGAAGTCTTCGTACGTGATCTGATCACGGTCGATAAGCTGGAAGTACTGTTCAGGGTCAATCGTAGTGGTTGACCGCCCAATCGGCGTCTCCACGTTGAACTGAGCTTCCAGATGCTGATCGTCATGCTCAAAGTCCGGGTGTACCTGCCAAGTCTTGGTTGCGCTCATGGCCTCAAACAGCTTCTCTTCGGCCATCTTCAGTTCCGTCTCCGCTTTCTGGAAAGCCGCCCGAGCGACCGCCGCCTGCTGCGACAGGGACTCGACATCATACTTGGCATCCCGCTGTACCTGTTCCTTGGTCTTGGCACGCATCCGAACGCGCTTTTTCAATTCGCCCATAGTCTCTCCTCCTACGCATGTGTGTAGAATTCAATATAGCAAAACCTTAGTCGCGTGTCAAGCTGACAGGCGGCCATCGTTGGGCGGAACCTGCTGTACAGGAAGGTCTAGGCCGGTCTCCGAGTAGTCGTAGGGTTCATCGACTTTGAGGCCGCCAAGCTCCACCTTGTCGCCCAAGTCGTAGCCAATCG
>SKOF01000260.1 GCA_007120155.1 Thioalkalivibrio sp.
CCGCCCATGTTGGCGATGACGATGGTGAGATAGACCCCGATCAGGACCGTCACCAGCAGGGCCAGCAGGCGGCGCAGGGTGAACAGCGTGAGTCGCCGCAGGTCGCGCATCAGGCCGGGCACGCGGGCGAGCGGGGCGCTCGATTCACTCATCGGGGTTCTCCTCGCGGCGCACCGCCTCGCGCCGGGACGGCACGGTGGCGAAGGCGTGGGTGACGAACACGGGCAGCGCGACGTTGTCGGTGGTGATCGCCACCTCCAGGCTGTTCGCCCCCGTGCCCAGCCGGGCCAGGGTCTCGACGGGCAGCCGGATGTGCCAGCGGCCCTCGTCCACCGGCTCGCCGTCGCCCCGGGCCGCGAGCCGGTCGTCGCCGTCGAAGAGCAGGTAGCGCACGCCGTCGATCTCGGCATTCGGGTAGGGCTCGCCGGTGAAGGTGAGGGTCAGTTCCAGTGTCACCGCCTCGCCGTGCTCCACCACCAGCGGCCCGGTCAGGTCCGGTTCCGGGATGCGCGGCTCGGTGAAGCGCAGCCACTTGTCGCCCCGGTCCGGGAAGTCCTCGTAGCGGCGCAGGACCACGACGCCCTCCACCGGCCGCACGGAATGCAGCCGGAAGGGCCCGTCGCCGACCCAGAAGTGGCCCCGCTGCCGATGCCATTCCTGCAGCGCCGCGTAGCGCCGCTCGGGCTCATCGGCGGTCATCCAGGGCCCGAGGACAGGCGCATGGGGCACGCGCCCGGATGCCAGCGCCGCCGTCAGGTAGCCGCGCAGGATCTCGAGGCTGGGCCCGGAGACCAGGTTCATCCATTCCACGCCGGTACGGTCGGCCTTGCCCGAGGAGAACGCCAGTTCCCCGAAACGCTCGGCGTCCATGCCCAGGGCCAGTACGTGCCAGGGCTGCATCCCGGGGGTGCGGTTGGCCACCAGCACCTCGGCGTCCGGGAAGATCTGGTCGCTGTAGACCTCGACAGTGAGCGGCGCGGTGTCCACGATCCGCCAGCCCCTGAAGTGGCGCTGGTAGACCTCGAAGGGCGGCAGGTGACCGGGGTCGAACAGCGGGCTCTGCTCGTTGGCCCGCTCGAAGACCAGGATCCACGGCAGGATCATGTCCGCGAGCGACACCTGCGATCCGTCGTGCCAGCGGCGTTCGAGATAGTCGTCCTCGTAGCGCAGGACGGTGCGGGAACGGGCGGTGACGCCCTCGGGATGCTTCTCGCCGACGGTGACGATGCGGCCTCCCCCGGCGTCCCAGTCGATCCACGCATCCTCGGGGACGGGGATGGAGGCGGCGGTCTCCAGCGTCACCCAGTCCAGCGTGCGCTGCACCGGCGCGTCTTCCGCAACGGTGACCTCGGCCCCGGTGAGGCGCTGCGGCCAGTACAGGCCGGTGAAGGGATCGGGCAGCACGGCGGCGTCGTTGAGCGAGCGCAGGATCATCTGATCGAAGATCCAGTTGCTGCCGGCCACCGGGTTCCAGGGTTCGGTGAGCAGGCTCGGCGTGCCTACCACCACGCGGCCGCCGAGCCCCTCGTGGAAACGCAGGGTGTAGGGCCACAGCGCCGAGCCGGACACCCCGCCGGCCAGGTCCACGGCGATGTCCAGGTTGCGGGCGTGGGGCCAGGCGCTCTCCTGGTCCACCAGCCAGATGCGATACGACTCCTTCATGGCGCCGCGCAGCCCCTCGATCATGAGCGCCTCGCGCTCCTCCAGGCTCCGGTAGTCGCGCCGGTCCAGGCGCTCGGCCAGTGCGGCGAAGGCGGGGTCCGGATCGTAGGCCTGCCAGAGCGGATCGGGGCGCCCGCGCGGGGTGTAGTAGTAGCTGAGATCGCCGCCGGCATCGCGGTTGATCACCGTGGAGATCCAGCCGCCCGTGTAGACGTGCCAGCCCCCGGCGGAGGGATCGGTGGCGATCCAGATCCGCGAGGCCTCGTCGGCGGTGCGGTACAGCCGACGCACCCGGAAGCCGAGATCCTCGAGCCGGTTGGCCACGTCGTCGCCGACCCGCTCGCGCAGGTCCTCGGTGCGGATCAGCACGATCAGCTCCACCGGCGCGCCGCGGTAATGCCAGCGGTCGTCCACCCGCTCGGCCCCGAGGCGCTCCATCTCGCGGCTGATCACCGCCTCGGCGCGCACCGGGTCGTGGCGATACTGGATCTCCAGTTCGCGCGCGGTCTCGGCCAGGCGGGCGTAGTCCGGGAAGGCGGTGGAGAGCGGCAGGTAGCGGGGCCGCGCGAGCCCGCCGAAGAGTTCCTCGGCGATGTAGCGGCGGTCCACCAGCCAGTTCATGGCCTCGCGCACCGCCGGCACCTGGAAGGGGTTCAGCCGGCCGTCCTCGAAGGCCGCCGGGTTCAGGGTCAGTTCGGTGACGGTGCCGCGCGAGAGGTGGTAGTCCACGTGGGGCGAGGCCTGGATCTGCCGGAAGATCGCGGGGCTGTTGATGCCTTGGGTGAACAGGTGGTGCGAGCCGCGTTCGATCAGGGCGGTGATGCGGCCCGGGTCGGTCTCCTGGGTGAAGATCACCTCGTCGACCAGGGCGCCCTGCCGGTCGGCGGGCTGGCCGGGTTGCACCGCGGGCGCCCCGTCAACCGTGTCGCTGCGGCCGCCCATCCAGAGGATGACGGCCACGGCAGCGACGAGCAGGGCCGCCACAATGACGGGCAGGAGCGTGCGCAGAGCCATCGGCCGGGGATTCCTCCATGGGTCGACGCGCCGCCGGGATGGCGGCGCAGGGCTGCCTACAGCCTACTGTAAGCGCCGGTGGTCCTGAAACAGCCCGTGCGGCCGCCCTGAATTCCGGCGGGTGATCCTTCCGTTGACCACGGGCACATTGTAACGTGGGGCCCCACCGGTCCATTCCGGCCCGGCCCTGCAGGGGATGCCATGAATTCGCCGACACCCGCCTCGTTTGCGCCCACTACCGGCCTGCCCGGCCTGGATGCCGTGCTGCAAGGCGTGGAGCGCGGTGACAACATCGTCTGGCAGATCCAGACCCTGGACGAGTATCTCGCCCTGGTTGCCCCGTATGCCGAATCGGCACGACGCCAGCGGCGTCGCCTGATCTATTTCCGCTTCGCCGCCCACGCGCCGCTGCTGCCCGATGACGGGCATGTGGAGATCCATTATCCGCAGCCGGGCGACGGTTTCGATGCCTTCGTGGATCAGGTCCACTCGGTGATCGAGGAGGCGGGCACCGAGACGCTGTACGTCTTCGACTGCCTGTCGGACCTGGCCGAGGCCTGGCAGTCGGACCGGATGATGGGCAATTTCTTCCGGCTTACCTGCCCGCGCCTGTTCGATCTGTACACGGTGACCTACTTCAGCATCTATCGGAACACCCATGCGTGGGAAGCGATGGAGATGATCACCGACACCACGCAGTTTCTGCTCGACGTGTTCCGCTGCCGGGGCCGGCACTACATCCGGCCGATCAAGGTGCAGCACCGTTCCGCCGCGGCAATGAACCTGATGCACGTATGGGAGAGCGGCGATACCTTCCGGGCGGTGGCCGACAGCGGCACCGTGTCGGAGGTCCTGGCGGGTTCCCAGTGGCCCGGACTCGAAGACACCCCGTCCGTCGGCCACTGGCAACGCCAGTTCTCCGCCGTGCGCGCCGTGATCGCGAAACGTCAGGCGGGTGATCCCGAACCGGCGCTGGAGGCGCGGTGGTTCGAGAGCCTGAGCCGCCGGGTCTTCCCCGATGATCCGCAGATGGCGCGGCTGATCCGCGAGTACCTCACCATCGACGATGTGCTCCTGGTGCGTGACCGCATGATCGGCATCGGTTCGATCGGCGGCAAGGCGCTGGGCATGCTGCTGGCGCGCGCGATCCTGCACCGTGACGCCCCCGAGCTGCAGGCCCGCCTGGAGGCGCATGACTCGTTCTATGTGGGGTCCGTGGTGTTCGAGTCCTTCCTGGTGCAGAACGGGGTCTGGTGGATCCGCCGGCGCCAGCGCGATCCGTCGGGTTTCCTGCAGCAGCTGGACGAGGCGCGCGAACGGATCATGAACGGGGTCTTTCCCGAGTCGACGATCCGTCAGTTCGAGGGCATGCTCGATTATTTCGGCGAATGGCCCTTCATCGTGCGTTCGAGCTCGCGGCTGGAGGACCGCTACGGCAACGCGTTCGCCGGGCAGTACGAGAGCGTCTTCTGCGTCAACCAGGGTCCGAGGGAGAAGCGGCTCGCGGACCTGCTGGATGCGGTGCGCCAGGTGTACGCGAGCACGCTGGGTGAACAGGCCCTGCGCTATCGTGAACGGCGCGGCCTGCTGGGCGAGGACGAACAGATGGGCCTGCTGATCATGCGGGTGTCCGGCACCGCCGGCACGCGCTACTTCCACCCGCACGCCGCGGGCGTGGGCCTGTCGGTCAATCCCTATCCCTGGAACCCGCGCATCGACATGCACGCGGGGGTCGTTCGACTGGTCGCCGGACTGGGAACACGCGCGGTGGATCGGGCCGATGACGACTACACGCGGCTGATCGCGCTCAATGCCCCCAACCTGCGCCCGGAAACCCGCTTCGGCGCCATCGCCCGCTACGCCCAGCGCCGCATGGACGCGCTGGACCTGCACGACAACAGGGTGGTGTCAGGCCTGTTTGCCGAGTATGTGCGCGGACAGCCGGACTTCCCGATGGCGCTGTTCACCACGCGCGAGGATGCCGGACGCCCTGCGTTCCTGACCTTTGACGGGCTGGTGGAGAGAACGCCCTTCGTGGACGATCTGCGCATGATCCTCGAGCGGCTTCACGCCGCGTACCGGCATGCGGTCGAGATCGAGTTCGCACTGAATTTCCTGCCCGATGGAAGCTACCGCATCAATGTACTGCAGTGCCGACCGATGCAGGTTCGCGATCTGGGCGGCGGCAGCGCCGGAGAACCGCCGGAACAGGCGCCGCGCCTGATCACCGCGCAGGGCGCGGTGATCGGTCCGAGCCGGGTGATACGCCCCGACCGCATCGTCTACGTCGTGCCCGGGTCGTTCGGCGCGCTCGCCCAGGATGACCGTCTCGCGGTCACCCGGCTGGTCGGCAGGATCAACCGCGAGAGCGCCGGACGCTGCGTGCTGATGCTCGGTCCGGGCCGCTGGGGCACGCGCGATCCTTCGCTGGGTTTGCCGGTCTCGTTCTCCGAGATCAATCATGTGGACGCCTTGTGCGAGATCGTGGCGATGCACGACAACCTGGTGCCGGATGTCTCCCTGGGCACTCATTTCATCAACGAGCTGATCGAGTCCGACATGCTGTACTTCGCGCTGTTCCCGAAGCGCCCGGAGAACGGGATCGACGAGCGGACGCTGCTCGATCTGCCGAACCGGCTCACCGAGCTGGTGCCGGATGCCGGGAAGTGGGCACAGGTGGTGCACGTGGCCGACGTGGCGCCGGGGGAGGTGACCCTGTACGCGGACGCCGAGGCGCAGCGCATCGTGGTCACGACGGGGTCCTGACTGCCGCGCTCGCTGGCGATCCGGGAAACGCCCGATGGTGAGAGGGCTGGGCCGGGTGTACCGGGCATCGCCGCCGGTGTTACACTGCCGCCCCTGTGCGCGGGACCGGCCCGGATTCCCTGGTCCACCGCGCAATCCTCAATGGTGACCCGCATCGGTCCCCTCGCGACAATAAACTGTGAACCCCGCCAGGCCCGGAAGGGAGCAACGGCAGCAGTGGACTTGGGCGCCGGGGTGTGGCTGGTGCGGGTTGCCACCTTTTAAGGCAGTGGCAAGTGGCAAGTCTCAAGTGGCAAGGGACCCCTCTCCATCAGGGAGAGGGCCGGGGTGAGGGTGGTTTCCCTTGCCACTTGAGACTTGCCACTTGCAACTGTTCGATTGAGTCAGGGGATGACGCCTGCGTTATCATGGTGTCACCCATGGCTTTCCAGAGCACATAGCCTCCGATGTCGTATCAGGTTCTCGCCCGCAAGTGGCGTCCGCGCAGTTTCGAGGAGATGGTGGGGCAGCCCCATGTGGTGCGGGCCCTGTCCAATGCGCTGCGCGACCAGCGCCTGCATCATGCCTACCTGTTCACGGGAACCCGGGGCGTGGGCAAGACCACCGTGGCGCGGGTGCTGGCCAGGTGTCTCAATTGTGAAACCGGCGTCACGGCGACGCCCTGCGGCACCTGTACCGCCTGCC
>SKOF01000209.1 GCA_007120155.1 Thioalkalivibrio sp.
AGCGCGCTGGACCGGGCCAGCTTCCTGAGCATGCTCAATGACGCCGATCCCTTCGATCACAAGATCGTGGTGGTCATACACGGCGATGCCATACCGCATTTCGCCGTGGCGCATTACACTGACAACAGGGAGCTGATGATCCGGGCACAGAGCCTGTCCGTGGGGGACATCGTGGAATACCGGTTGTGCGGGGCCGCGGCCCGGATGCGCGGATTCGAGGCTTCGGATTTTCACGGGTTCGTGAACGTGGTGCCCATGGCGGACGCCGAGATCGTGAAGTTGCAGCAGCAGGGATTTGCGTACATGCAGTGACGGGCCCGGCCCACATCGGTGTGATCCACTGGGGAGCACCCGGACCTGCGCATCAACTCCATTGCCGTGGACACGGCCATCCTCCGCATCACGCCGCGGCGTCGGGGCGCGGCTCCATGATGCGTTCCCCCTCGTTCCTGAGAAACTCCAGGAACGCGCGGGCCACCACTGATAATCGCTTGCCCCTGGCATGGCCCACGTACCACTGCCAGGGGATGGGAAACCCTTCCACGTCCAGGATCGCCAGGCGCCCGGATTCTCCGTCGAAACCGAGCGTATGGCGGGAAAGAATCGAGATCCCCAGCCCCGCATCGATGGCCTGCTTTATGGCCTCGTTGCTCCCCAGTTCCATGCGAATCCGCGGACGGATGCCCTGTTCCGCGAAATAATTCTCCGTGGCCATGCGGGTGCCTGATCCGGGTTCGCGCATGACGAAGGAGCATCCCGCCAGGTCCCGGGCGGTCACGCCCCTGCATCCGGCCAGGGGATGCCTGCGGGACGCCACCACCACCAGCGGATTGTCCAGGTAGGGTTCGAAGATCACGTCGTGGCTGTCCGGCGGGTGGCCCATCACGTAAAGGTCGTCGATGTTCTCGGCGAGTCGCTCCAGCAGGCGCTCGCGGTTCGTCACCTTGAGCGCCACTTCCACGCCTGGATGGCGTTCGCAGAAGCGTCCAAGTGCGCGCGGTGCGAAGTACTTGGCCGTGGTCACCACTGCCAGGCGCAAGGTGCCGGTCTTGAGTCCCTTCAGATCGGCAATCTCCATATGCAGATTGTTCAGGGCTTCCAGGGCCTCTCGTGCATGCGCATAGACCACCCGACCGGTATCGGTCAGGTGCGTGTGCTTGCCCACATGTTCGAACAGGGGCATGCCGATGCCTTCCTCGAGCTTGCGGACCTGCATGGAGACGGTGGGTTGTGTCAGAAAGAGGGATTCTGCGGCCCGGGTGAAATTCCCCGTGCGGACGATGGCATCGAAGATCTGGAGCTGACGCAGGCTGATGCGCCGCAGCAACTGGGTGGAGGTCATTGCATCCATAGATTCTGATCTATGTTCGTCATTTGAAATATCGAATGTTATTTATAGCGCTTACTTCGCATGCTTGCACGCGGTGCCATACGCGGACTCCGAGGGGTCCGGATTCCTGCAAATCAATAAGGAGGAGAGCAAGCGATGGGAACGAGTGAAACCATTACCAACACAAAGGACCGATACAAGTCCGGAGTGATCCCTTACAAGAAAATGGGTTATTGGGAGCCGGACTACAAACCCAAGGATACCGATGTCATTGCGTTGTTCCGCATCACGCCACAGGCCGGCGTCGATCCGGAGGAGGCCGCCGCCGCAGTCGCGGGTGAATCGTCCACCGCCACCTGGACCGTGGTCTGGACCGACCGCCTGACGGCCTGCGAGTTGTACCGTGCCAAGGCCTACCGGGTCGATCCGGTGCCCGGAACCGGCGAGGGTACCAAGATCGATGCCCAGTATTTCGCCTACATTGCCTACGACCTCGACCTGTTCGAACCGGGCTCCATCGCCAATCTCACGGCCTCGATCATCGGCAACGTGTTCGGCTTCAAGGCGGTGAAGGCGCTGCGGCTGGAGGACATGCACATCCCGGTCGCGTATCTCAAGACCTTCCAGGGTCCGGCCACGGGCATCGTGGTCGAGCGGGAGCGCCTGGACAAGTTCGGCCGCCCGCTGCTGGGTGCCACCACCAAGCCCAAGCTCGGCCTGTCCGGTCGCAACTACGGGCGTGTGGTGTACGAGGCCCTCAAGGGCGGCCTCGACTTCGTGAAGGACGACGAAAACATCAACTCGCAGCCCTTCATGCACTGGCGCGACCGCTTCCTGTACTGCATGGAGGCCGTCAACCGGGCCTCCGCCGCGACCGGGGAGGTCAAGGGGCATTACCTCAACGTGACGGCCGGGACCATGGAAGAGATGTACGAGCGCGCCGAGTTTGCCAAGGAGCTGGGCAGCGTGATCGTCATGATCGACCTGGTGATCGGTTACACCGCCATCCAGTCCATGGCCAAGTGGGCGCGCAAGAACGACATGATTCTGCACCTGCACCGCGCCGGCAACTCCACCTACTCGCGCCAGAAGAACCACGGCATGAACTTCCGCGTGATCTGCAAGTGGATGCGCATGGCGGGTGTGGACCATATCCATGCCGGCACCGTCGTGGGCAAGCTCGAGGGCGATCCGCTCATGATCAAGGGTTTCTACGACACGCTGCGCGAGCCGCATACGCCCGTGAGCCTGGAGCACGGACTGTTCTTTGATCAGGACTGGGCTTCGCTCAACAAGGTCATGCCCGTCGCTTCGGGCGGTATCCACGCGGGACAGATGCATCAACTCCTGCATTACCTGGGCGAGGACGTCGTGCTCCAGTTCGGCGGCGGCACCATCGGCCACCCCATGGGAATCCAGGCCGGTGCAATTGCCAACCGCGTTGCCCTGGAAGCGATGATCCAGGCACGCAACGAGGGGCGCGACTACCTCAAGGACGGTCCCCGGATCCTGGAGGCGGCAGCCAAGTGGTGCAGCCCGCTCAAGGCGGCGCTCGATACCTGGAAGGACATCACCTTCAACTACGAGTCCACCGATACGCCGGACTTCGTGCCCACGCCCACCGCCAGCGTGTAAGGGGCCAGAGCATCAAGAGGAGACGCCACCATGATGACAAATCACGGAAATCGCATTACCCAGGGACAGTTTTCCTTTCTGCCCGATCTGACGGACGAGCAGATCACCGCCCAGATCAAGTACGCCCTCAACAACGGCTGGGCGGTAAGCGTGGAGTACACGGACGACCCGCATCCGCGCAATACTTACTGGGAGATGTTCGGCATGCCCATGTTCGATCTGAAGGATCCGGCCGGTATCCTCATGGAGATCAATAACTGCCGCAAGACCTTTTCGAATCACTATATTCGGGTCACGGCATTCGATTCCTCGAGGGGCTGGGAGACGCCACGCATGTCCTTCATCGTGAATCGACCCAAGGACGAACCCGGGTTCGGGGTGGTCCGTCAGGAAGGGCCGGGGCGCACCATTCGCTACACGGTCCACTCCTACGCCACCGACAAGCCCGAGGGCGGGCGCTACTAAGCAGGTGCCGGCGGGCCGGGTACCCTGATCCCTGTCCCGCCGGCCTTCCCGCGAACCCGCACCAGGACACGAACCGCTGTCGCACAGAAAACAGGCACACCGAACCATGAGCGAACCCAACGAGACGCCACCACCGCCCGACGATACGCCCGTCGACCTGAAGGCGGAGTATGACGCCTCGCACATACACGAGGTGCTGGAGAAGCTGGACCGTGAGCTGATCGGGCTCAAGCCGGTCAAGACGCGCATTCGAGAGATCGCCGCGTTGCTGCTGGTCGAGCGCATGCGCAAGAAGATGGCCCTGACGGCTGAAACACCCACGCTGCACATGTGCTTTACCGGGAACCCCGGCACGGGGAAGACCACCGTGGCCATGCGCATGGCCGACATCCTGCACAAGCTGGAGTATGTTCGGGAGGGCCACATGGTGCCGGTTACCCGCGACGACCTCGTGGGCCAGTACATCGGGCACACGGCACCCAAGACGAAGGAGATCATCAAGAAGGCCATGGGCGGCGTGCTGTTCATCGACGAGGCGTACTACCTCTACAAGCCCGAGAACGAGCGCGACTACGGACAGGAGTCCATCGAGATCCTGCTTCAGGTGATGGAGAACAACCGGGATGACCTGGTGGTGATCCTGGCCGGCTACAAGGACAAGATAGATCGCTTTTTTCATAGCAATCCGGGCATGCGTTCGCGCATCGCCCACCACGTGGATTTTCCCGACTACCAGCCGGACGAGCTGCTGGCCATCGCGAAACTGATGCTCGCCCAGCAGAACTACCGACTCAGCCCGGACGCGGAGAAGGCCTTCGCAGAGTACATCGTCCGGCGCATGGAGCAGCCTCAGTTTGCCAATGCCCGGTCGATCCGCAACGCACTGGATCGCTGCCGCCTGCGTCAGGCGAACCGGCTGTTTGCCCGCAGCGGCGGCTTGCGCAAGGTGGACCTGATGACCATTGAGGCAGAGGACGTTCTGGCGAGCCGGGTGTTCTCGGAAACCTGACGGACCGGGCGCGGGGGAGGGCGGCGATGGCAACAGACGGCGAGCACTACACGCCCCTTCGCGTCATGCGCAAGTCCATCGCGGCGGAGGACTACAATCGCATTCGCCTCGGTCTGCTCCGTGAACGCCTGCCCTGGGAGATCCGCCTGGAGCGGTTCCACTGCCTGGTCTGCGTGCTCGACGAGGGCCAGTGGCTGTGCCTGGATGAGTGCAACAACGACCTGCCGGTGCTGGCATGGCGCAACTTCAGTACCCGCCGGAGTGCGTCGCTCGATGCACCAGTGGAATGCGACCTCTACCTCTACCACATCCAGGCGGGTCTGCTGATGGGCAACGTGCTGGAGGCACTGGCACAGGCCGTGGACCGGCATCGAAGGGAACGGGAATCCCACGGCGCACCCGTCTCCGCCATCCGCAGCCCCGACGACGCGGACGAGGCACCGCAGTGAGCGCTTGCCCCCCGGTAACGCCGGGTGATCTCGTCGACCATACCGTATTTCGCCGTGGCGCATTACACTGACAACCGGGATCTCATGATCCGTGCATGGAGTCTGTCCGTGGGGACATCGTGGAATGCCGGTTGTACGGGGCCGCGGCCCGGATGGGCGGATTCGAGGCTTCCCGTTTCCACCGGTTCGTGGACATGGCGCCCATGGCGGACGCCGAATTCGTGAAATTGCAGCGGCAGGGATTTGCGTACATGCAGTGACGGGCCTGGCCGACCGGGCACGATCACGCGTCGTAACCACTTCGAAAGCCATAGGGCGGGAACCCGCAGGCATGGCAACCCGGAAACCGAAAAACATCTCCCTCGCGCTGGGCAGCGGCGGCGCCCGGGGTCTCGCCCACATCGGTGTGATCCACTGGCTGGAAGAGCACCCGGACCTGCACATCCGCTCCATCGCAGGTTCCTCCATGGGTGCGCTCATCGGCGGTATCTACGCCGCCGGCAAACTGGACATTTACGAGGAGTGGGTGACGGCACTGAGCAAGCGCGACGTGTTCCGCCTGCTGGACTTTGCCTACAGCTGGTCCGGCATCTTCAGCGGTGAGAGGCTCATGCAGAAGCTGCGGGACATGCTCGGCGAGGTGGACATCGAGAATCTGCCCGTCTCCTTCACCGCCGTGGCCACGGACATCGAGAACCGGCGCGAGGTCTGGCTCAGCCAGGGGCCGCTGTTCGAGGCCATCCGCGCCTCCATCGCCATTCCCACCGTGTTCACGCCCGTGCGGCGCGACGACCGGGTCCTGGTGGACGGCGGGGTGGTCAATCCCGTACCCGTGGCGCCCACCCTGCGCGATGATGCGGACATCTCCATCGCCGTCAGCCTGAGCGGCCGGGACGAAGACGGCCTGAACACCCGCGTCCCGGACATCAAGGCCCCGGATGCGTCACAGACCGCCTACCAGAAGGCGATCAACGACTTCATTGAGGGCATCCAGAACAAGCTCGGCATGACGGAGCGGGAATCCTCCGTGGACATGCTCGATGTGGTGTCCAGTTCCATCGAAACCATGCAGAACAGCATCGCCCGGTTCCGCCTTGCGGCCTATAACCCGGAGTACCTGATCGAAATCCCCGCCAACGCCTGCGGGTTGTTTGATTTTCACCGGGCGCGGGAGCTGAT
>SKOF01000523.1 GCA_007120155.1 Thioalkalivibrio sp.
CTGCGCGGGTTCGCCGCATCGTGGTGAAGTTGTTCGAGCAGCAGCGTCTTGCGGAGATCACGCTCGGCTCCATCGGTGACGGCGTGATCATCACGGATGGGGCCGGGCACATCGAATCCCTCAACTCGGCCGCGGAGGCGATGACAGGCTGGTCGTCCGCCGAGGCCCGGGGCGAGCCATTCGAGCGGATCTTTCGCCTGGAGAACCGCTACACCAGCGAGGTGCCGGCATCGGTGGTGGCGGCCTGCATCGATAGCGGCCGAATCATCGCCGGCAGTGACGACAACCTCATGGTGCGCAGCGATGGTACCGAGGTTGCCGTGTTTCACTCCACGGCGCCCATTCACGATTTGGAAGGCGGTATCGCCGGAACGGTGACGGTCTTCTACGATCTGCTCAATGCCTGGTCCGAACAGCACCTGCTCTCCTACCACGGCACCCACGACAGCCTGACGGGCCTGATCAACCGGGGTGCGTTCGAGCGCCGCGTTCATGCGCTGGTCTCGCGCATGGCGGACGATGATGCCCACTTTGCCATCTGCTATCTCGATATCGATCAGTTCAAAGTCGTGAACGACACCTGCGGCCATCCCGCGGGGGATCACCTGATCAAGGAACTGGTCGGTGCGCTCAAACGGCGTATCAGCGGCACCGATCTCCTGGCCCGTCTGGGAGGGGATGAGTTCGGTGTGCTGATCCACGGCTGTTCGCCCGGGAAGGCGGTGGAGATGGCCGAGCGCCTGCGCCGTGAGGCCGAGGGGATACGCTTTCGCTATGACGGACACATCTTTGCCGTGACGCTCAGCATCGGTGTGGTGCCCGTCACCGATCCTCATCAATCGCCCGCCCAGCTTTTGGCCCTGGCGGACGCTGCGTGTTTCACGGCCAAGGAGAAGGGCCGCAACCAGGTCCATCTCTACGAGCCCGACGACGACCACATGAGCAGATATCAAACGGACATGATGTGGCTGTCCCGCCTCCAGCACGCCCTGGAGGGGGACGAGTTCGAGCTCTACTGCCAGCCCATCGTCCGGGTGGCCGATCGGTCGTTGTTCGCGGTGGAGATCCTGCTGCGCCTGCATCAGCCGGACACCGTGGTCGTCGGCCCCGGGGTGTTCATCCCCGCCGCCGAGCGTTACGGGCTGATGGGAATGATCGACCGATGGGTGATTTCCCGCACCCTCGCCGCACTGGCGGCGCGGGCTGACGGCGGCGACGACGACGGCCCGCTGTACTCCATCAACCTGTCCGGCCCGTCGCTCGGCAATCCCGGCACCGCCGAATTCATTCAGCAGCAGTTCGGTGAGCACGCCATCGCGCCCGGGCGCGTCTGCTTCGAGATTACGGAAACCGCGGCCATCGGCAACTTCAAGGTGGCGCACGATCTGCTGACTCGCCTGCGTTCCATGGGCTGCAAGGTGGCGCTCGACGACTTTGGCACGGGCCTGTCCTCATTCGCCTATCTTCGCGACCTGCCCATCGACTTCATCAAGATGGCCGGCGGCTTCGTGCGCGACATGCACACCGACGAGCGGCATGCCGCCATGGTGCAGGCAACCCATGCGGTGGCGCGCGCCATGGGCCTGCCGATGATCGCAGAGTCCATGGGGAACCCGGAAGTCGAGGTGAGACTGCGCGACATGGGCATCGAGTACATGCAGGGCTACGGCATTGCGCGCCCCATGGAACTCGGGCTTTTCATGGCGGAAACGATGCCAAAGGTCGTTGATGATCAACGGGCGAGAGTCCTGGGTGGCCTGGCGCCGAGCCGGTCATGAAACGCCGCATCAGTGGCTTCCGGAGTGACATGATGGCCGCGTTGTCCCGCCATGTCACGGGAAGCAATGGGCCATTATGGCAGCACTGATCAGCGGTCATTGACGACGGTTTGCGACGCTGACGCCGCGACAAGAGTTAGTCACATCACCCGCCTCCTGCTTCGTTTTTTCCCCTCCTGACCTTCGTGTCCCCAGTGGCCAATGGCCTCATCCGGGCTAATCTGAAGGGATGAGGCAATCGCTCGGGTTCATCATGCTGTTTCTGGCCGTGACGGTCATCGCCGGCTGCATTGATCGCCCTCCGGCCGCCGACGGCGTCCGCGAACTGCATGTATGGGCCCATGCGGGCCGCGAGGCGGAGCGCGTCACCCTGGAAGCGCTGCTGCGCCGCTTCGAGGCGCGGAATCCGGGTATGGCGGTGCGGCTCACCTTCATTCCGGAGGGGTCCTACAACGGCCAGGTGCAGGCGGCGGCGCTGGCGGGACGCCTGCCGGATCTGCTGGAGCTGGATGGACCTTATCTTTACAACTACGCGTGGCAGCGGCGGCTGCAGCCGCTGGATGACCTGTTGCCCGAGGCCGTTCGCGACGATCTGCTGCCCTCCCTGATCACCCAGGGGACCTGGCGCGGCCGGCTCTACGGCGCAGGCGTGTTCGACTCGGGGCTCGGCCTGTGGGCGGACCGCCGCGCGCTGGCGCGGGCCGGGGTGCGCATCCCGGCGGGGCCGGAAGACGCCTGGGACGGCGACGAGTTCCGATCGGTGCTCGAAAGCCTCGCCGCTTCTTCGCCGGACGGCCGCGTGCTGGACCTCAAGCTCAACTACACGGACGAATGGTTCACCTACGCATTCTCGCCCCTGATCCAGTCGGCGGGGGCGGACCTGGTGCATCGGGAGAACGGGGCGGGTGCCTCGGGCGCCCTGGATGCCCCGGCCGCCGTGCGCGCCATGGGCGAGATCCAGCACTGGATCGAATCGGGTTACGTGGATCCCAATCTGGACGATGCCGCCTTCGTTCAGGGTCGCGTGCCGCTCGCCTGGGGCGGACACTGGAACTATCCCGCTTACCGGGAGGCCCTGGGCGGGGACCTGCTGCTCCTGCCTTTGCCGCGCCTCGGTCCGCGTCTGGCGACCGGCCAGGGTTCCTGGCAATGGGCGATCACCCGTGAGGCCCGGGAGCCGGAACTGGCCGCAGCGTTGCTGGCCTTTCTCCTTGAGCCCCGGCAGGTGCTGGAGATGAGCCGCGCCAACGGCGCGGTACCGGGCACGCGTCGTGCGGTGGCGGAATCGCCGGACTACGGCCCCGGCGGCCCCCTGCATCTGTTCGTGCGGCAACTGGAGGAGGGCTACGCGGTGCCGCGTCCGCGCACCCCCGCCTACCCGGTGATTACCGCCGCCTTCAGCCGGGCCTTCCGGGACATCCGCCATGGGGCGCCGGTGGAACAGACGCTTGTCCGGGCGGCCCGGCACATCGATCGGGAGATGGCGGCGAACCGCTTCTATCCGGACGTTGAACGCGCGTCGGCCGCGGCGGGGGAGATGCCGCTGTGAGCCCGTGGCGGCGCAGCGAGGCCCGGATCGCCTGGTGGCTGGTGGCGCCTGCCCTGGCCGGCCTGGGGGCGTTCATCCTGCTGCCCTTCGCCCTCGCCGTGGCGCTCTCCTTCACGAGCCTGCGCATGGGCTCGCCCCTGCCGCTGGAGTATGTTGGCTGGGAGAACTACCGGCTCGCCTTCGACGAGCCGGGGTTCCGCCGCGGCCTGGCGAACAATGTCCTGTTCGCGCTGGTGGTGGTGCCGGTGCAGACCGCCCTGGGACTCGCGCTGGCCCTGCTGCTCGACCGGCGCTTCCACGGCCGGCTGCTGTTCCGCACCCTGTTCTTCATGCCGGTGGTGTTTCCCCTGTCGTTGGTGGCGGTGGTGTGGGTGCTGGTCTTCGCCCCGGGCCCGGACGGCCTGCTGAACGCGGTGCTGGCGACGCTGAGCCTCGGGGCCTGGGAGCCCCGGGATTTCCTCAACGACCCGGCCTGGGCCCTGCCCGCGATCATGGTCACTTCCGTCTGGCAGGGGGCGGGTTTCCAGATGGTGATCCTGCTCGCCGGGCTGCAGGCGATTCCCCGCCATCTCTACGAGGCGGCCGCCGTGGATGGGGCGGGGCGCATGCGCCGGTTCCTGCACGTGACACTGCCCGGACTGCGTAACCCGCTGATCTTCGTGGTGATCGTCACCACCATCCTCTCCTTCCGGGTGTTCGACCAGGTGCGCATCATGACCCGCGGCGGTCCCCAGGACGCCTCCACCACGGTGATCCATGAAGTGGTGCGTACGGCCTTCGACCAGGGGCAGGTGGCCCTCGGTGCGGCCATGAGCGTGGTGTTCTTTGTCATCGTGCTGGGCATCACGCTGCTGCAGCGCGGCCTGATGCGTCAGCGGGGGGAGGTGCAATGAGCCGCCCCGGTCTGCTGGTGCGCATGGTGCTGGCCTATGTCCTGCTGCTGGCCTGCACGGCGCTGTTCTTCGGGCCCGTGCTGTTCATGCTGGCGGGCAGCGTCAAGCCCGATGCGCTGGTGCTGGCGGAGGCGGGCACGCTGCGCGCCTTCGTCCCGGGGTCGGCCAGCCTGGAGAACTACGGCTCGGTGTTCGAGCGGGTGCCGTTTGCCAGCTATATGGCGAGCTCGCTGATCATCAACGGGCTCATCGTCGGACTCGGCCTCGTGGTGAACGCCTTCGCCGGCTATGCCCTGGCGCGCCTGCGCTGGTGGGGCAGAAACGCGGTGCTCGCGCTGGTGCTCGCGCTGCTGGTGATCCCCTTCGAGGCCATCGCCATTCCGCTCTTCTACCAGGTCTCGTGGCTCGGCTGGCGCGACGACCACCTGGTGCAGGCCATCCCGTTCGTGGCCAATCCCCTCGCCATCTACCTCTTCTACAGCTTCTTCCTGGGACTGCCCCGGGAACTGGAGGAGGCCGCCCGCATCGACGGGGCGGGCGTGCTGCGCACCTTTCTCACCATCGTCGTTCCCAACAGCCGGGCCGCCTTCGCCAGCGTCGCCATCGTCACCTTCCTGTTTCACTGGGGCATGTACCTGTGGCCGCTGCTCATGACCACCTCGGAGCAGGTGCGGCCGCTGCCGCTGGGCATCGCCACCTTCCACACCCTGCCGCCGCTCGCCTGGGGCGACATCCTCGCCTTCGGCGTGCTCATGGTGCTGCCGGTGCTGGTGGTGTTCGTCGTGTTCCAGCGCTGGTTCGTACAGGGGGTGGCGTGGGCGGGGGTGAAGGGGTGAGGCGTGAGGCGTGAGGCGTGAGGCGTGAGGCGTGAGGCGTAAGGCGTAAGGCGTAAGGCGTAAGGCGTAAGGCGTAAGGAGGAGCGTGATGGCGTCGGTTGAGTTCAGGGGGGTCAGGAAGGCATTCGACGGGAACGTGGTGATCCCGGGGCTGGATCTCTCCATCCGGGACGGGGAGTTCCTGGTGCTGCTCGGGCCCTCGGGGTGCGGCAAGTCGACGCTGATGCGCATGCTGGCGGGGCTGGAGGACGTGACCGCCGGGGAGATCCTCATGGACGGACGGGTGGTGAACGCGCTTTCGCCCCAGGCCCGCAACGTGGCCATGGTGTTTCAGAACTATGCCCTCTATCCCCACATGCGGGTGCGCGACAACCTGGCCTTTCCGCTGCGCATGCGAGGTATGAAGCGTGCCGAGATCGACCGCCGCGTGCGGGAGGCGGCAGCGACCCTGGGGCTGGAGGGGCTGCTGGAGCGTCGGCCCGGGGAGCTCTCCGGCGGTCAGCGCCAGCGGGTGGCCATGGGACGGGCCATCGTGCGCGAGCCCGCCGTGTTCCTGATGGACGAGCCCCTCTCCAACCTGGACGCGCGTTTGCGGGTGCAGGTCCGCACCGAGATCGCCGCGCTTCAGCAGCGCCTGGGTACCACCACCCTCTATGTCACCCACGACCAGGTGGAGGCCATGACCCTCGGCCAACGGGTGGCGGTGATGGACGCCGGACGTCTGCAGCAGGTGGCCGAGCCCCTGACCCTGTACCGGCGGCCCGCGAACCGCTTCGTGGCCGGCTTCCTGGGCAACCCGCCCATGAACATCTTTCCACTGCGCACGCGAACGCAAAGGGGTCGCGTGCAGGTGCAACTGGCCGGCCAGTGGCTGGATCTGCCCGCCGGGCCGCCGGCGGGCGCCAGTCACGCCGGGTTGCGCCCCGAGCATTTCGCCCTGGCCTCGGCCGAACGGCCGGCGGCCCTGAAGCTGCGGGTGGAAGCCC
>SKOF01000430.1 GCA_007120155.1 Thioalkalivibrio sp.
ATGATGTCCGCCAATATTTCGCCTCGCACCGGACGGATGGTGTCCGCCGCCGTGTGTATTCTAGCGTTACTGGGCGCCGGATGCGCCAGCAAGGCGCCGGAGCCAGCCCCCGAACCCACCGCGACGCCGCAACCGGCCCCCGCACCGGCCGCGCGTCCCGCGCCGGCCCCGGAGCCGGCCTCGAACCCGGCGCCCGCGATCCGTGAGAACGCACCGGAGCGCTACGTGGTGCAGCGCGGTGACACCCTCTGGGACATCTCCAGCACGTTCCTGCGTGATCCATGGTACTGGCCGGAGATATGGTACGTGAACCCCCAGATCGCCAATCCGCACCTTATCTATCCCGGGGATGTGATCAGCCTGTATTACGTGGATGGACAGCCCCGACTGACCGTGGACGGCGGTCCGCGGGTCCGTCCCACCGAGCGCCTGTCCCCCCGGATTCGTACCGAACCCCTGCCCCCGGCCGCGGAGGTGCCCATCCAGAGCATCCATCAGTTCCTGATGCGTCCGCGGGTGGTGACCGAGGAGGAACTGGATCAGGCCGCCTATCTGCTCGCGTCCCAGGACGACCGGCTGGTGTTCGGCGCCAATGACCGGGTCTATGTGCGCGGCATGCCGGATGCCATGGAGGAGGAGCGCTACAGTATCTTCCGCAAGGGCGCCGAATTGCGCGACCCGGGGACGGACGAATTCCTGGGCTTTGAAGCCATCCCGGTCGGCGATGCCGAGGTGGTGCGCAGCGGCGACCCGGCGACCCTGATCATCACCCGCAGCGACCGGGAGGCCCTCAAGGGGGACCGCCTGCTGCCCCTGCACAACGGCGACCAGGACTTCGTATTCACCCCCCACTCCCCGCCCCGGGACGCGGATGGCCGGGTCATCTCCCTGTTCGACGCCATCAGCCAGATCGCCCGGTTCCAGGTGGGTGTGATCAACATGGGCGAGCGCGACGGCATCGAGCAGGGCCATGTGCTGGCCACCTACCAGAGCGGCCGCGTGGTGCAGGACCAGTTCGCGAGCCGACGGGGTGAGCCGGTGACGCTGCCGGACGAGCGCATCGGACTGATGATGGTGTTTCGCACCTTCGAGAAGGTGAGCTACGCCCTGGTCATGGAATCCACCCGGCCCATCCAGGTAGGCGACGCCCTGCGTCATCCCTGAGGGCCGGTTCGTGGACAGGGACGTCCTCGAAGACTGGCTGCGCCTGCGCCACGCGCCGGAGGTGGGTCCCGCCACCCTCGCGCGCCTGCTTGCACACTTCTCCACGCCCGGCGCCATTCTGGCGGCCCCCGCGGGCCGGTTGCGCGCCCTGGGGCTGGGTGACCGGGCGCTGGCCGTCCTGGATGGGCGCGAAGTGCCGCCCGGTGTGGCCGCCGATCTGCGATGGGCCGAAGGGGCGGATCATCACATTCTGACCCTGGACGACCCCCGATACCCGCCCATGCTTCGCGAGATCGCCGCGCCGCCGGGGGTCCTGTATGTCACCGGGAACCCGGACGTGCTGGCGGACCCGCAGCTGGCGGTGGTGGGCAGCCGGCACCCCACACCCGGCGGCGCCGAATCGGCCCGGGCGTTCGCCGCCCACCTGGCCCGCTCGGGACTGGTGATCACCAGCGGCCTGGCGCTGGGCATCGATGCGGCGGCACACCAGGGGGCCCTGGACGCGGACGGCGCCACGGTGGCGGTGATGGCCACCGGCCCCGACCGCATCTACCCCGCCCGTCACAAGGCGCTGGCCCATCGCATTGCCCGGACGGGTGCGCTGGTATCGGAGTTCCCCGTGGGCACCCACGCCCGCGCGGAGCATTTCCCGCAACGCAACCGCCTCATCAGCGGTCTGTCCGCGGGCACCCTGGTGGTGGAGGCGGCGCTCGGCAGCGGTTCCCTGATCACCGCACGCTGTGCCTCCGAACAGGGCCGGGAGGTGTTCGCCATGCCCGGATCCATCCACAATCCGGTGGCCAGGGGCTGTCACCGGCTCATCCGCCAGGGCGCCAAACTGGTGGAAACCGCCGACGACGTGCTGGAGGAGCTGGCGGCCATCCTGCGCCCGGTGACGGCCGCCGCGGCGCCGCCGAGTCCTGCGGCGGATGATGCGCAAGTCCCTGATGAAGCGCATGATCCGGACCACGAGCGGCTTCTGCAGGCCATGGGTTTCGACCCGGTGACCGTGGATCAGCTGGTGTCGCGCACCGGATTGACCGTCGAGGCCGTTTCCTCCATGCTCCTGCTCATGGAGCTTCGCGGTCAGGTGGCTTCACTCTCCGGCGGACGCTACGTTCGCCATCAGTCGGAACCCTGAGAATGAAAGAAAACGTGCTAGACGTGCTCATGTACCTGTTTGAAAACTATGTTGACGAGGATACCGAGATCGAGCCGGACCGGACCCAGCTTCAGGACAAGCTGCTGGAGGCGGGTTTCCCCGGTGCGGAAATCGACAAGGCCTTCGAGTGGCTGGAGAACCTGGCCAACCAGGAGGACGCCATCGGACATCCCGTCAACGGTACGGCCCTGCGCGTCTACACCGACAGGGAGACCGATCGCCTGGATGCCCGTGCGCGCGGCTTTCTGCTTTTTCTGGAACAGAACGGCGTGCTCGGCGCGGCCACCCGCGAGCTGGTGGTGGACCGGATCATGGACCTGGAGGCCGAGGATATCAGCCTGGATCAGCTCAAATGGGTCACGCTCATGGTGCTGTTCAACCAGCCGGACCAGGAGGCCGCGTATACCTGGCTGGAGAGCATGATGTTCGAGAGCCCCCCGGAGTACCTGCACTGATGCCCCCCGTTCCACACAGGGGGTGGCCGGTCCATGGGTAATCACCTGGTCATCGTAGAATCCCCCGCCAAGGCCAAGACCATCAAGAAGTACCTGGGACCCGACTTCGAGGTGATGGCCTCATACGGGCATGTGCGCGACCTGGTGCCCAAGGAGGGCGCGGTGGACCCGGAGCACGGGTTCCGGATGAATTACCAGGTGATCGAGCGCAACGAACGCCACGTGGACAGCATCATCAAGGCCCTGCGCAAGGCCGATTCCCTGCTGCTGGCCACTGACCCGGACCGCGAAGGCGAGGCCATCTCCTGGCACCTCTACGAGCTGCTCAAGGATCGCGGCGCGCTCGACGGCAAGGAGGTCCGGCGGGTGGTTTTCCACGAGATCACCCAGCGGGCGGTGAAGGACGCCATCGAACATCCCCGGGGCCTGTCCTTCGAACTGATCAACGCCCAGCAGGCGCGCCGCGCCCTGGATTACCTGGTGGGTTTCAATCTTTCGCCGCTGCTGTGGAAGAAGATCAAGCGCGGTCTCTCCGCCGGCCGGGTGCAGAGCCCGGCGCTGCGCATGATCGTGGAGCGCGAGGAGGAGATCGAGCGTTTCGTCAGCCGCGAGTACTGGACGCTGGAGGCGGACCTGGACAAGGGCGGCGAGGCGTTCAACGCCAAGCTGCATACCCTCGACGGCCGCAAGCTGGACCAGTTCGACATCGCCGATGAAGCAGCGGCACACAGCGCCCGTGACACGCTGCTGTCCGCAGCCGGGGGCCGGCTGCGCGTGGCCCGTGTGGAGAAGAAGCAGCGCCGGCGCAACCCGGCGCCGCCGTTCACCACCTCCACCCTCCAGCAGGAGTCGGTACGCAAGCTGGGATTCTCCGCAAGCCGCGCCATGCGCGTGGCCCAGCAGCTCTACGAGGGCGTCGACCTGGGCTCCGGCCCCGTGGGTCTGATCACCTACATGCGTACCGACTCGGTGACCCTGGCCGGCGAAGCCCTGGCCGAGATCCGCCGCCTGATCGAGCAGCGCTACGGTCGCGACAAGCTCCCCGAGCATCCCCGCCAGTACAAGACCAAGGCCAAGAATGCCCAGGAGGCCCACGAGGCCATACGGCCCACCTCGGCCATGCGGGTGCCCGACGAGGTGAAGCGCCACCTCACCACGGACCAGTTCAAGCTCTACGACCTGATCTGGAAGCGCACCGTGGCCTGCCAGATGCTGCATGCCACCCTGGACACCGTCTCCGCGGATCTGGCCGCCGGCAGTGACCGCCACCTGTTCCGGGCGTCCGGGTCGTCGGTGCGCGACCCGGGTTTCATGACCGTCTACCGGGAGGGTCGGGACGACGCCAAGGAGGAGAGCGACGAACGTATCCTGCCGCCGCTGTCCGAGGGCGATACAGTGATGCTCCAGGCGCTTCGCGCCGAGCAGCACTTCACCGAGCCGCCGCCGCGCTACACGGAGGCGAGCCTGGTGAAGACCCTGGAGGAATACGGCATCGGCCGCCCCTCCACCTACGCGAGCATCATCTCCACCCTGCAACAGCGCGAGTACGTGGAGATGGACAGCCGGCGTTTCATCCCCACGGATATCGGGCGCATCGTCAACGCCTTTCTGACCCAGCATTTCGCCCGGTATGTGGATTACGATTTCACCGCCCGGCTGGAAGACGAGCTGGACGAGATCTCCCGCGGCGAGAAGGAATGGATTCCCGTGATGGAGGGTTTCTGGAGCGCTTTCCGGGACCAGGTCCGGGAGAAGGAGGCCACGGTGACCCGCGCCGAGGCCGTGCAGGCCCGCGAACTGGGCACCGACCCCAAGAGCGGGCGCCCGGTGAGCGTGCGCATGGGCCGCTACGGGCCGGTGGTGCAGATCGGCACCAAGGACGACGAGGAGAAGCCCCGCTTCGCGGGGCTGCCTCCGGGCCGGAAGATGGACCTGGTCACCCTGGAAGAGGCGCTGGAGCTGTTCAAGCTGCCCCGGGAACTGGGCGAGACGCCGGAGGGCGAACCGGTCCAGGTGAACATCGGCCGCTTCGGCCCCTACGTGAAGTTCGGCAGCCGCTACGCCTCGCTCAAGCCCGAGGACGATCCCTTCACCATCGAGCTGCCCCGGGCCCTGGAGCTGGTGGCCGAGAAGAAGGAAGCCGACGCCAACAAGTACATCCGCGTCTTCGAGGATGCCGGGGTGCAGGTGCTCAACGGACGTTACGGTCCCTACATCACCGACGGCAGCAAGAACGCCCGCATCCCGAAGGACCGTGACCCCGGGAGCCTGACGCTGGAGGAATGCCGGGCGCTGCTGGCAGCCGCGCCCGAGCGCAAGGGCCGCCGCGGTGCCGCGAAGAAGGCCGCGCCCGGGAAGAAGGCGGGCCCGAAGAAGAAGGCGGCCCCGAAGAAGAAGGCTGCGGCCAAGAAGCGGGCCGCGCCCAAGAAGAAGTCCACGAAGAAATCCGCGGCGAAGGGCTCCGGTGCCAAGTCCGGCACCGCCTCCCGTGAATCCGGGGCCGGCATCTCCCGCTGAACCGGGCCATGACCCGCCCCGCGCCCCCGTCCCACCGCCTGATCAGGAGCCCGAGAAAGGCCGCTGCCGTCATCAGCAGCGGGGGTGTGATCGCCTACCCCACCGAGGCGGTCTTCGGCCTGGGCTGCAACCCGCGCGACCCCGTGGCCGTGGCGCGCCTCCTGGCCATCAAGCGCCGCGATCCCGCCAAGGGGCTGATCCTGATCGCGGCAGACCCCGAACAGTTGGCTCCGTATCTTCTGCCCCTGGAGGAGGCCGCCGATGCCCGTGCCCGGGCCGCATGGCCGGGACCCGTGACTTGGCTGTGGCCCGCCCGCCCGGAGACGCCCCGCTGGCTTACCGGTGAGCACGACACCCTGGCCGTTCGCGTTACCGATCATCCGCTTGCCGTCGAACTCTGCCGGCATGCCGGGGCCGTCGTGTCCACCAGCGCCAACCTTGCCGGGGAGGAGCCGGTCCGCACCGCGGAAGCAGCGGTAGCCGGCCTTGGGCGTCTGCTGGACGGCGTCCTCGCCGGCCCCGTGGGCGGCCGGGACCGCCCCAGCGAGATCCGTGACGTGCTGACCGGCGAGGTCGTCCGGTATTAACCCGCAAGAGCCCCCTTGACATGCCGCCACGGCCCGCCACGCTCCTGACAACTGACAACTGACAACTGACAACTGACAACTGACAACTGACAACTGACAACTGACAACTGACAACTGACAACTGACAACTGAC
>SKOF01000568.1 GCA_007120155.1 Thioalkalivibrio sp.
AGATAGGCCCGTGCCTTGCCCCAGAGCTTTGCCCGCCGCGACAGCCGCCCCAGGGTGAGCAGCACGGCCGCGTCGCGGCCGTGCTGCTTCACCCAGCCCTCCGCCGTGTTGAGGGCCTTGGCCGGATCCTCCAGTGGGAGGGTGCCGTACAGCCGCACCAGCCGCTCGTCCCAGGTCACCTTGAGGGCATTGCGCAGCAGGATCTCCGCCTCCTCGGCGTCCTCCAACTGCACGAGTGTCCGGGCGTAGGCCTGTACCAGCAGGGGCCGGTGCCGGGCGTCCCGATGCAGGTTCTCCCATACGCGGCGGGCTGCCTGAAGGTCTCTGTCGCGGGCGGCCCGTTCCAGCAGATCCAGGGCCGCGCGATTCTCCATTTCGGTGATGTCCGCCTCGGGCAGCAGCTGCTGGCGGCGCAGCTCCGGCAGGAGTTCGAAGAGGGCCGCGCCGTCCCTGAGCTGGTCATGCAGCCGGGCACGCAGCTTGAGCAGGTAGCGGTGTTTGGGCACGAGCTCGGTGAGGTGGTTGAGCGTCGCCAGGGCCTGCTCGTGCTGGCCGTGGGCGATCTGCAGTTCCGCCTGGGTGAGTTCCACCGCCACGTCGGAACCGATCTCGCAGTGGCTGGCACGGTTGAGGTAATTGTCGCGCCGCGTGTAGGCGCCCTGCATCTGGGCGGCCCGGGCGGCGGTGAGCCAGTGGATCAGCGGGTTGGCGGAACGTCTGGCCGAGCGCACCAGCAGCTTCTCTGCGCGCTCCCAGCGGCCTTCGGCCATCTCGATCAGGCCCTGGTTCAGGCCGCGCCGCGCGGCCTCCACCTGACGCCGCCGACGCAGCCCCTTGAGGCCGCGCGGCACACGCCACAGGCGCGTCAGCATGCGCAACAGGACGTAGATCAGGAAGAACAGCACCACCGCCGCGGTGAGGAACAGGGCCAGGGAGGTCTCCACGCTCAGCGTACCGTAAGCCAGCAGTACATAGCCCGGCTCCTCCAGGAACAGGTTCGTGACCATGGCGGCGGCCAGCAGCACCGCGAGCAGGATGAACACGAGGCGCATCATGACGGGGCCTGCGGGCGTGTGTGCCGGGGCGCGGCGGGGGATGTCCTGCAGGGGTGGCCGGAGCCCGGCTCATCGCCGATCCGGGCGACGGTCCGGTGCGGCCGTATCAGGTCGCGGGAAGAGTTCACTGGGTGTCAGTCCTCCAGTTCGTCCAGACGGGTGAACGAGCCGCTGATGTCAGGGGCTTGCGGACGAAGGGTCACGGCCCTGAGCCCCTCGAGTCGTTCCCGCACTGAAGCCACCGCCTCGGTGTCAAAGTGATCGTCCAGCAGCGCAATCGCGCCTTCGAGCCCCCGCTGGTACTGCGCGTCGTCCAGGCGCAGGGCGGCCACCCGGGCGGCCTCCACCCGCAGTGTCAGGAGTTGCCTCAGGAACAGCTCGGTTTCCGCGTCCGGCAGGGCGCGAAGCGGCTCCGCGTGCCGGCGGATGGAGACGTGCTCCGCCAGGGCCTCGCGGATTTCGCCGTAGGCACGGGCCCACCAGGGCGCGTCGGTGTCCACGGGCTCTCCGGCAAGCAGTTCCCGCGCCCCGGTGGTGTCAACGACGGCCTGACCCTTGAGCGGCAGCGGACGCAGGTCGCCGGCCAGGCGCTCCAGGCGCAGGGCGATGCCGGAGATGTCCGGGCGCGGCATGTCCTCCAGTGCCTGGATCTCGGCGGCCAGCGCCTCGCGCACCGGCATCAGGCGCGGGTCACCCAGCTCGGCGAGCAGCTCGTCGGCCGCCTGCAGGGCGCGCCGCGCACCTTCCGGGTCGTCCATGAGGCGAAGCCGGTGGCCCGCCATGCGCTGCAGGTGTTTCACCTCCGCCACCTGCCAGCCTCGCTCCTGGCGCGTGGCGCGGTCCTGAATCCGTGTGATGCCCTGCTCGACGGTGGCGAGCCGCGCGTCGGCGCGCGCCGCCAGCTCCTCGCGGGCGGCGGTCTCTCGCGCCAGCGCCCCGTCCAGGCGTGACAGCCGTTCGTCCCGGGCGTCCAGGGCCGCGTCCAGACGCTCCAGCTGCCGTGCCTGGGCGGCCTGCTCGTCGGCACCTTCCTGCCAAAGATAGAACCCGGCACCGCCCACACCGAGGGAGAGCAGGAAGGCCAGTGTGGCGATGAGCAGGGCGGCGGTCTGTCCCCGTGGAGGATCGGCGGGCCGCGCGGCGGCGGCGTCGGGCTTGGCAGCCACCCCGGCGGCCTCGCCCGCCTTCCCGGGGGGTGCCGGCTTGCCCGGCGCCTGCCTCGCCGAGGGCGGCGGATCCTTCTTGCCCTGGGCAGACGCCTTCGGGTCCGGCTTGCCGCCCTCCCCGGCTGCGCCCTCCTTGGGCCCGGTCGACTTGCCCTTCGTACCGGCGGGGGCGTTGCTCGCGGCGGTCCCGGGCTCGCCGGGTTTCGCCTCCTTGTCTTTCTCATTGCTCATGCTGCTGCTCCCGGGATCTGGCCCATTGCAACACCTGGTCCATCATGGATTCGTCACTGGGGTCTTCCGCCACCCAGGGGTCGCCCTTGAAGCCCAGTTCCCGCGCAGTGTCCACCATACGTGCGCTGCCCACCAGCAGGGGCGTCTTGCGAAGCCACATGCGGCCCAGCTTGCCCACCATGTCGAACAGGTTGCGCAGCCCCTGGCTGCTGGTGCTGGTGACCAGATCCAGTTCGCCCCGGGACCAGTGGCGCATCAGCTCACCGGTGTCGGCGTCCGGTTGTCCCCGGCGATAAGCTTCGGCGTACTCCACCAGGGCTCCCCGTTGTTGTAGCGTATCACCCAGCAGTTCGCGCCCGCCGTCGCCGCGAAAGATCACGATGCGCCTGCCGGACACGTCCTGAAGCTCCGGTTCGGCCAGCAGGGCCTCGCTGTCGAACCGGCGCGGCGGGCAGATATGCGCCGGGAGTCCCGCGCGTGCCAGTTCCCGGGCGGATTTCTGCCCCACGGCGCCCACGCGCAGGTGCGCCGGCCATTCCCGGCGCGCGCGGATGCGGTTCAATGCCATGGACACGGCATTGGGGCTGACGAACACGGCGATGTCAAACTCATCGAGCCGGTCGATCAGCGCATCCAGGCGTTCGCTCTCCCGTGGCGCCAGGATCTCCAGCACGGGGAAGCGCAGGGCTACCCCGCCCGCGGCTTCGATCATGCGGCAGAAGCCATCCGCCTGACGGGCCGGGCGGGTCACCAGGACCCCGGCGCCCTTCAGCGGGCCGGGAACGGCCTTCACGCCCTCTTGCGTCATGCCTGCTCCGGGGGCGCGTCCGGATCCAGGCCCAGATCGGAGAGGATCCCGCCGGCGCCCTCGTTCAACAGCAGGTCCGCCACCGCACGGCCCAGGGCCTCGGCCTGTGTACGGGGACCGGAGAGCTCCGCGCGCAGGACGAGGCTGCCGTCCGGCTCACCCACCAGCCCGCGCAGGCGCAGGGTGTCGGGATCGGTCAGTTCCGCGTATCCGGCGATGGGCACCTGGCAGCCGCCGTTCAGGCGGGCATTCATGGACCGTTCCGCCGCCACGCGCACATGGGTGTCCGGGTGGTCCAGCTCCCCGATCAGCGCCATCACGGCGGGGTCATTTTCGCGGCATTCGATGCCGATGGCCCCCTGCCCGATGGCGGGCAGGCTCTGCTCGGGGGTGAGTTCCGCGGTGATGCGCCCGGAGAACCCCAGGCGCTTGAGACCGGCCGCGGCCAGGATGATGGCATCGAACCCCCCTGCATCCAGCTTGGCGAGCCGCGAATTGACGTTGCCGCGCAGGTCGAGAATCCGGAAACGGGGATGGTCATGGCGCAGCTGACACTGGCGGCGCAGACTGGATGTGCCTACCCGGGCGTCCGGGGGCAGGGCGTCCAGGGCGGCGTATGTGTTGGACACAAAGGCGTCGCGCGGATCCTCGCGTTCCAGGATCACCGGCAGGCAAAGCCCGTCCGGGAGCAGCATGGGCACGTCCTTCATGGAGTGCACGGCAATGTCGGCGCGCCCGTCGAGGATGCCGTTCTCCAGCTCCTTGACGAACAGACCCTTGCCGCCGACCTTGGCCAGCGGAGTATCCAGGATGCGGTCGCCCTGGGTGGTCATGCGCACCAGCTCCACGTCCAGGCCCGGATGGCGCGCCTGGATCAGGCGCGCGACGGTTTCGGCCTGCCAGACGGCCAGCGGGCTCTTGCGGGTGGCGATGCGAAGGCGTTGTGGGGACATGTTCGATCCGTGTACCTGGGGCCCGGCTGCCCGGCTGGTGTACATCCGGTGCGGCGGGGTGTGCAGGGAACTCAAGGGTGTTAGTTGGCGTCTCAGGGGGCAGTTACGTCATTATATCCTCTTATGCCCTGCCTCGGGATCAACTGATGAAAGCATTCTTCCATGGACTCGTTGCGGTGATCGCCCTGCTCGCTGTGGCCGGCTGGGCCCAGTCCGGTGGCGCGGGGGGCCATGGGGACGTGCTGCGCGAGGTCGCCGATCTGCGTGCCGAGGCGGATCGCGGCAAGCCGATCCTGGTGGAGTTCGCCCTCACCGGCTGTCCCTCCTGCCGGGTGGCCGAGGAGCAGTTTCTCAAGCCCATGATCCGCAGTGGTGACTATGAAGGCAAGGTGCTGATCCGCAAGTTGCGCATGGATCGGGGTAACACGGTCGTGGATTTCGACGGCCGGGTGATCAGCGTTCGGCAACTCGCCGAACGCTACGGCGTGTATCTCGCTCCCACGGTGGTGATGCTCGGCCCGAACGGCGAGGTCCTTGCCGATCCGGTGGTGGGGCTCAAGACCGTGGACTTCTACGGCGGTTATCTGTATCGCGCCATCGACCGAGCCATGGACGCCATGGCGGCACGGGATGCGGCGGAAGCAGGCATCCTGCGCTGAACCCCGCGTACCACAACCCCCCCTGCGGGCGCGGCGACCCCGCCGCACACACGCATGCCGGTCTCGTCGTCGGCGTTCGGCCCGCGGGGTCTCCCTAAAGGGATTTCAGAAACCGCCGTACCTCGGCCACGTGGCGCCGGCTGACCTCAAGACGTTCCCCGGTGTGCTTGAGCACCACCTCGAAACATCCCTGCGGGTTCTTCTCCATCCCGGCGAAGCTGTTGCGTGCCACCAGGGCGTTGCGGTGAATGCGCAGGAAGGCGTCGCCGAACTCGTCCTCCAGAGACTTGAGCGGCTCCTCGATCAGCACCTCTCCGCCGGCATGGCGCACCGTGACGTACTTCTGGTCCGCCTGGAAATAGTGGATCTGAGTGACGGGAATCAACTCCAGATTGCCGCGCACGCGGGCACAGATATGGCTCCGGCTGGACTCCCCGGCGGGCCCCCCCATGGCGCCCAGCTGCGCCCGGTTGGGCCGCCTGGCGGCCTCCAGGGCACCCTTGAGCCGTTCGCTTCGTACCGGCTTGAGCAGGTAATCCACCGCGTGCGACTCGAAGGCGTCGATGGCGTGTTCCTCGTAGGCGGTCACGAAGATGATCGCCGGCGGCGTGTCCATACCGGACATGTGCTTGGCCGCCTCAAGGCCGTCCATGCCGGGCATGCGAATGTCCAGCAGCACGATGTCGGGTTGCGTCTCCTCCGCCAGGCGCACGGCCTGGACGCCGTTGGAGGCGCTGCCGCAGACCTCGTACCCGGAATGGGATTCCATCAGGGCCGCCAGCCGCTCCCTGGCCGGCGCCTCGTCGTCCACCACCAGCACTTTCATCAGACTCTCCTCCCAGGAAGGACCAGAATGACCCGGTACCGGTCCGTCTCTTCGATGGTTTCCATGCGCGCCTCGCCATGATAGGCCAGGTCCAGGCGCTGCCTGATATTGTCCTGGGCCACCCGGTTGCCGTAGCGTGAACGGTCCCGGGATGGCGCCAGCGGGTTGCTCACCTCGATGCGCACGTTCCCTCCGTCCGGCGTCAGGACGATGCTGATCTCCCCGCCGTCGGTGAGTGGCTCGATGCCATGATAGATCGCGTTCTCCACCAGGGGCTGCA
>SKOF01000340.1 GCA_007120155.1 Thioalkalivibrio sp.
GTGACGCCGGACACCGAATCCGTGGGCCGTTTCTTCATGGATGCGCGCAAGGCCCTGCCGGAGACGCCGCTGCTTCTGGGCTGTGCCCGGCCGCCGGGCATCGCCAGGCAGCAGATCGATGCCTACGCGGTCATGGCGGGGCTGAATGGCATCGCCCACCCGTCCGACGGGATGGTGGAACTGGCCGCCCGGCTCGAACGCCGTATTCGTGTCACCTCCGCCTGCTGTTCCATCGCGGTGGGCGACGAGGTCATGGCCGCGGATGGCGGCAGCGCCGGTATCGAACTGGATCTTGAAGCCGTTCTCGCCGAAGAGCGGAAGCGTCGTGAACAGGCGCGTGTATCCGTTGCGGGTCCGGGCGGCATCCGGGTGGTGGCCCAGATGGGCGCGTTTGCCGCCGGCCCCGATGGCTTACGCGGAGCCTGACGCCGATGCGTGATCCCGGGACACTGCGGGTACTGGATACCGGTCTGCGCCGTGCGGCCGAGAACATGGCGCTCAACCGCGCGCTGTTGGAATCCCATCAGGCGGGGACATCGCCCCACACTCTCCGGTTCCTGCGTTTTACCCCCAGTGCGCTGATCGGTTTTCATCAGAACGTGGAACAGGAACTGCGTACTGATTACTGCGCGGCGCAGGGCATCGACATCCAGCGCCGCATCACCGGCGGTGGCGCCATCTACTTCGACGAGACCCAGATCGGCTGGGAACTGTATCTGGACAAGGCCTTCCTGGGTACCGCCGACATGGGCGCGATTGCGAAACGCATCTGCGAGGCGGCGGCCGCGGGCATCGGGGCGCTGGGTGTGGAGGCCCGCTACCGGCCGCGCAACGACATCGAGGTGGACGGGCGGAAGATCTCCGGCACCGGAGGGGCTTTTGATGGTGACTCGATCATGTATCAGGGCACCCTGCTCATCGACTTCGATGTGGAGCGAATGCTGCGGGTGCTGCGCATTCCCGCGGAGAAGCTCTCCGACAAGGCCATCGCGTCGGCCCGTGACCGGGTGGCGAACCTCAAGGACCTGACCGGCGAACTGCCGTCCTTCGATCTGGTCCGGAAGCATCTGGCCGAGTCCTTTGCCGGGGCCTTCGGCGTGAGGCTCCAGTGGGCCGACGGACTGAATGATGCCGAGGAGAAGGCCTTCGCCGAGGCCATGACGGAGATTGACTCACCCGAATGGATCTACCAGCACAACCGTCCGGCAATCGATGCCCCGTTGCTGGAGGCGGTGAGCCGTTCCCGGGGCGGCACCCTGCGCGTGGGTGTGTCGGTGGACCCGGGCCGCGAGCGCCTCAAGCAGGTGTGGATCACCGGTGACTTCTTCGTCACGCCCCGGCGCTTGGTGGTGGACTTGGAGGCGGCGCTTCGCAACACGCCCCTGGATCAGCTTGAGGCCAACGTCATGGCATTCTTCGAGCATCATCCCGCCGAGATGCTGATGTTGACGCCGGGGGACTTCATCGCCGCCATCCGTGCGGCGGTGGAGAGTCGGGAGGCGAGTCCTTAGATGGATGACGTCCGGTCCGTGGACGTGCTGGTGGTGGGGCTCGGACCTGCCGGAGCCAGTGCCGCGCACATCGCCGCCAGGGCCGGGCTGTCCGTGCTGGGCGTCGAGCGCAATCGGCTCCTGGGTGAACCGGTGCAGTGTGCGGAGTTCATCCCGATGCCCATGGGCGCCTATGCCCGGACCGGGGGCGTGCTCATGCAGCGCATCAGCGGGATGAAGAGCGTACTGCCTTCGGGGCGGGTGCATGAATCCGGGTTTCCGGGACTCATGATCGATCGCGCCGAGTTCGACCGGACCATCGCCCGGGAGGCTGACAGGCACGGCGCCGAACTCTGGACGCGAGCGCGGCTCACGACACTGGATGCAGAGAACCGTGTGGCCACCGTGCGGCGGGCAGGGGAGATGCGGTGCATCCGCTACGAGGTGCTGGTGGCCGCTGACGGCCCCCTTTCCCCGGTGGCGGCGGCCCTGGGCATGGAGCCGCTGGATGTCGTGCAGACCCGCCAGTACACGGTGCCGTTGCTCAGGCCCTGCGGCGATACCGACATCTGGCTGTCGGACGATTACCCGGGCGGATATGCCTGGCTGTTCCCAAAGGGCAGTGTGGCGAACCTGGGTGTGGGTGCGGACCGGCGCTGGGAGGACAATCTCAAGCAGCCCCTGGCGCGTCTGCACAGACAGTTGGCCGATGCGGGGCGGGTGGGTGAGGCCGTACTCTACCGCACCGGCGGAGCCATTCCCGTAGGCGGCCTGCGTGGTCGACTGGTGGTGAACCGGACCGTGTTTGCGGGTGACGCCGCCGGCCTGACCCATCCCATCACCGGCGCGGGCATCGCCGCTGCCGTGATCTCCGGCGAACGGGCCGGACAGGCGGCCGCAGCCTATCTCTCGGGTGATGCGGATGCCTTCGGGGATTACGAGGAAGACGTACGCGACCAGTTCGAGACCGCCGTGAACCGCGCCGTGCGGCGGCGCCGCGAACTGGCGGGATACTGGCGCACGGCAGCGGCCAATGAGGACGGGGTACAGCGCAAGGGCTGGATTGCGTTCGACGACTATTTTGAGAGCGCCGCAGTCTGAAAGCATTATTGGATCGTTCGGTTTTTTGCATTTGTGGATTGCGAAGGCAATCAAGGCCGGTTGCGGCGAGGTACAAGAGGCACGATACAAGCGGGTCAGGGTCTGACTTGTATCTGCGTTTTTCTGGAGGTTTTTCATGAGTGTTCGTGCCGAGTCCGTAGTGGCTCCGGTGAGGTTCTACCGGCCCGATTATCACATCAGGACGCCGGAGATGCGTTCGCCGGACTATGTGCAGATGTCCACCGCTGCGGCGATCACCCTGGGCCTGGTGCCCGGGATCATGCACCGCACTGCCTGTACGCACTGCCTGAATCTGCTGGTCACTTATCCGGAAGGCTGCCGAGCCAATTGCAGCTACTGCGGCCTGGCGCGTCACCGCGAGGAGTCACGCGACTATGCGGATCGCAACTTCATCCGCGTGGACTGGCCCACCGCCCGCTACGAGGACGTGATCGAGCGTGTGAAACACAACGCCGACAGGGGGCAGTTCGAGCGCATGTGCATCTCCATGATCACCCATCCCAATTCCGACCACGACACGGTGGTGCTGCTGGAGAAGTGGGTGAAGGAAGTGCCCCACATCCCCGTGTCCATCCTCTCCAACCCCACCACGATGAGCTACGCGGACCTGAAGAACCTGCGCGACAAGGGCGCGGATATCTTTACCGTGGCGCTGGACGCGGTGACGCCCGGGATCTTCGAGCGCACCCGGGGCAGCGCGGTGGACAGCCCCCACCGCTGGGACAGGTACTGGCAGGCCATCGAGTGGGCGGCCGAGATCTTCGGCCCAGAAAAGTTTGGTGCGCACCTCATCTGCGGCATGGGCGAGACCGAACAGGAGATCCTGGATGTTTGCCAGAAGATTCGCGACATGGGTGGTCACAACCACATGTTCGCCTTTTTCCCCGAGCAGGGTTCCCTGATGGAGGACTGGAATCCCGTGCCCAGGGATCAGTGGCGGCGTGTGCAGCTGGGTCGTTTCATCATCGATTACGCGGGCGGGCGTATCGATGACATGAAGTTCGATGAGGGTGGTCGGGTTGTGGATTTCGGTCTGAACCACCGGGCGTTGCGGGAGCTGATCGTTTCGGGAAAGCCGTTCCAGACCTCCGGCTGCCCCGGCAAGACGGATGAGGAGATCTCCGCCTGCAATCGTCCCTATGGAGATTCCGGTCCCGCGGACATCCTGAGCTTCCCCTTCGCCCTCAACAGTACCGACGTGGGGTTGGTGCGCCGCCAGATGGCCGGCGAGCAGGTGGGTACCTTTGTACACGACGCCGAAGAGTGAATCCGTCAGTGCCGTGCGCGGTTCCCTGAAACCACGCGCCAGTTGGCCCTGTGGCAGTGGGTGCTCAATGGATGGAAGGTAATAACATTCGAATATAAAAACGTACGCACATTTGCCGGATTGATCCGGCATCAAATATTCTGTTTGGACCCGTTGAGGTATTTTGACGATGCTCACAAGCGGAATTAGAACCATAATCAGGGGCAGGTTTCATCATCCAAATAACAACTTAGGCGTGGCCGATCGAGCCAGGCCATCTCAGGAGGATTCCATGCGTAAACTTGTCAGACAGTCGACTGTCTTTGCATGTCTTGCGGCGGGACTCGCCGCCACCGGAGTGGCCCAGGCCACCAACGGTTACTTCTCTCATGGGTATGGCACCACCAGCAAGGGTCTGGCGGGCGCGGGTGTGGCGTATTCCCAGGACACCCTGGCACCGGCCACCAATCCGGCAGGCATGGTGAACGTGGGTGACCGCGTTGACTTCGGTGTGGCGCTGTTCTCTCCGCGGCGGGAATACTCCGTGTCAGGCACACCGATGTGCGGCTTCGAACAGGGCTGTTTCCCCCTCGAGTCCGGCACGGTCAAGAGCGGCTCAAAGGCGTTCCTGATCCCTCATTTCGGCTGGAACCGCATGCTGGATGAGCAGAGCAGTATCGGCGTGGCCATCTACGGTAACGGCGGCATGAACACCGACTATCCGGTAACCCCGGCCGGCGGTACCTTCTATGCCGGTGAAGCGGGCGTGAACCTGATGCAGCTCTTCATCGCACCCACCTATTCCCGCAAGATCAATGATACGGCTTCCTGGGGCGTGACCCCCGTCATCGCGTATCAGCGCTTCAAGGCGAAGGGGCTCGGTTCCTTCTCCGATTTCTCCATGGATCCCGCCAATCTGACCGACCGTGGCACCGATACCTCATGGGGATTCGGTATTCGACTCGGTGTCCAGGCCGAGGTCGGGCCCGGGGTGCATCTGGGCATTGCCTACCAGTCCAAGATGTTCATGGATGAGTTCGATAACTACGGCGGTCTGTTTGCGGAGCAGGGTGACTTCGACATTCCCGCCAACCTGACCGTGGGCCTGGCCTGGGACCTGACCCCCACCTCCACGCTGTTGTTCGATGTTCAGCATATCTGGTACAGCAACGTTGATTCGGTGGCCAATCCGTTCACGAATCTGACCATGGAAGGGCAACCCCTTGGCGCGGATAACGGCCCCGGCTTCGGCTGGAGAGACATGACCATTGCCAAGGTCGGTTACCAGTGGCAGACCAGCCCGGACTGGACGTGGCGCCTGGGCTACAGCTACGGCAAGCAGCCGATTCGGGACTCCGAGGTGCTGTTCAACATCCTGGCACCCGGTGTCATGGAACATCACGTCACCTTCGGCTTCACCAGGGCGTTGGGGGCGGACAACGAGCTGAACTTCGCGGCCATGTACGCACCCACCAAGAAGGTGAGCGGCGAGAACCCACTTGCCCCTGGTCAGGAAATCGAACTGAAGATGCACCAGTTCGAGGTCGAAGCCAGCTACGCCTGGAAGTTCTAGGGACTTCGCGGAACGGGGCCTCAGGGCCCCGTTCCTCGTCCGGTCCGGCAGGGATCCGCCTCAGGGCGCTGATGTTGCCTGCAAACCGATTCGATGAATTGCGAGGTGCCTCATGATGTACTCCAAACGCAGTATCCGCGGGTTCGTGTGGATCGCCTTTGCCTGGCTGATCCTGTTCCTTTCCCCGTTGCATGCCCAGGAAGGCACCACCCTCAAACCGTTCGTTCTGGGTGCAGTCCACTCCGGCTCCATCGCGGACCATCTGGACATGGTGCGCAACGGTCTGCAGGGGCAGGGTTTCGAGATCCTGGGTGAATACCAACCCTATGACGGGGCTCACGTGATCGTCGCGACCAGCGATGATCTGCTACGGGCGGCGGCGGCCAGCGATCGGGGGGGCTACATCGCGCCCCAGAGGATCTCTCTGACCGAGGTGGACGGGAATACCCAGATCGCCTACGCGAATCCCCTCTACCTAAGGCATGCCTACCGCCTGAACGGCGAGCTGTTCCATGTGTCGGCACGCCTGGCTGCCGCA
>SKOF01000598.1 GCA_007120155.1 Thioalkalivibrio sp.
CCTGTAGGAGGCCCGACCCCGGGCCGAACGCCGTTGTCGGGAGAGGCACCGCTGTTCGCGGCGGGGTCGCCGCTCCTACGACGCGCTCGTACAGGCCGGATTGGGCGGGCTGGTGCGGGCAGGCAAAGCCTGACCTGTAGGAGGCCCGACCCCGGGCCGAACGCCGTTGTCGGGAGAGGCACCGCTGTTCGCGGCGGGGTCGCCGCTCCTACGACTTGAGCCGCTGCATCAGCGCGAACGCCGCAAATATCCCCAGCACGACCCCCATCGCAATCAGCCCGGGCAGGACCTGTTTGCCGATCACCAGCACCACGATACCCACGAGCATCAACACGGGAATCTCGTTGAACCACCGGTACCACTGGTGGGTGTGGCGGTTGGCGTCCAGCCTGAAGTCGCGCACCAGCAGGCCGCACCAGACGTGATAGGCAATGAGCAGCAATACCAGAAGGAGCTTCAGGTGCATCCAGCCGGCGGCGTAGGCCTGGGGGTTCATGGCAATCAGCCACAGCCCGAACAGGGTGGCGATCACGGCGCCGGGGGTCATGATGCCCCAGAAGAGCTTGCGCTCCATGATCTTGAAGCGCTCGTTTCCGGCGGCGTCCGGGGTTTCGGCGTGATAGACGAACAGGCGCGGCAGATAGAACAGGCCGGCGAACCACGTCACCATGAAGATCACATGCAGGGATTTGGCCCACAGATAAGCGCTCATGGTCGGGTACTCACGCCGGGCGATCTCAGAGCCAGCGCTCGAGATTGCGTTCCACCACTGCCCAGTCGATGTCACCCAGCTTCTGGTAGACAATTCGGCCGTCCGGCGAGATGAGGAACGAGGTGGGGGTCAGGCGGATATTGCCGAAGGCCCGGGCGGCCTTGTCTTCCGTATCCAGGGCGATGGTATATGGCAGGGCGCGGGCACGGGTGACCTCCATGACGTGGTCCGGGCGGTCGTAGGACATGGCCACGCCGATGACCTCGAGCCCCCGGGCATTGTAGCGCTCGTGCAATTCGACCAAATGCGGCATTTCACGTATACAGCTCACACAGGTGGTGGCCCAGAACGTGAGCAGAATCGGCTGACCGCGCAGACCGTGGATGGAGACCGTGTCCCCGTCCAGCGTGCTGAGGCTGACCTCGGGCGCGGTGCGCATCCCCTCCGGGGCCAGCCAGAGATACAGCCCTCCGCCGATCAGGGCCGCCACGATTGCGATTGCAAGGATGTCGCGGGTCTTCATTGCTTCCAGGTTTCCGGGGCCGGACTGACGATCAGCGGGGAATCATACCCGTTGGAGGGAGCGCCGTTAAGGAAAGTTCGTTGCGGGATGCAACGGGCCGTGGTCCCCGCCACGGGCCGGTGGATTTCGCGAGGCCGGGCAATCGCGGTATATTCCACAGCCTGCATGACTGAGCAAACCCGAAACGGCTGGCGGAGACATTGACGTGATCAGGGCAGGTATCGTAGGTGCGACGGGCTACACGGGCGTGGAGCTGCTGCGCCTGCTGTTGTCCCATCCCGAGGTGGAACCGGTGGTGGTCACGTCCAGGGGCAACGCGGGCGAGGCCCTGGACACCCTGTTTCCGAACCTGAGGGGGCATACCTCGCTCGCCTTTACCGCGCCGGATGCGGGCCGCCTGAGCGAGTGCGACGTGGTGTTCTTCGCCACGCCTCACGGGGTGGCCCACGGATTGGCCGGGGAGCTGCTCTCCCGGGGTACCCGGGTCATCGATCTGTCCGCCGACTTCCGCCTCCGGGACCCGGACCTGTGGGCACGCTGGTACGGCCAGTCCCATGGTGCCCCGGAATTGCTGGACCTGGCCGTCTACGGATTGCCGGAGATCAACCGGGCGCACATACCCGATGCCCGTTTGATCGCCGTGCCGGGCTGTTATCCCACGGCGGTGATCCTGGGCTTCGTGCCGCTTCTCGAGGGGGGGCTGGTGGAGCCCGGGCGGCTGGTGGCGGATGCCAAGTCCGGCGTCAGCGGCGCCGGACGCAAGGCGCAGGTCGGCACGCTGCTGTGCGAGGCAAGCGAGAGCTTCAAGGCCTACGGGGTGACCGGTCACCGTCATCTGCCGGAGATTCTCCAGACGCTCACCCAGGTGGCAGGCGGGGCGCCCCGGCTGACCTTCGTGCCCCACCTGGTCCCCATGATCCGGGGTATTCATGCCACCCTCTATGCCACCTTGTCCAATCCCCGGGTGGACCTTCAGGCGGTCTATGAGCAACGCTACCGGGATGAACCCTTCGTGGATGTGATGCCGGCAGGCAGTCACCCGGAAACCCGGAGCGTGCGCGGCACGAATCTTTGCCGTGTGGCGGTCCACCGGCCCGGGGACGGTGATACGGTGGTGGTGCTCTCCGTGATCGACAATCTGGTCAAGGGCGCCGCGGGCCAGGCCATTCAGAATCTGAACCTCATGTTCGGACTGGCGGAGACGACGGGCCTCGACGGTATCGCCGTACTGCCCTGACATGATGAGAGGCCGGTCCGGGGCATATCGGGTTCACTATCACCGTCCCTTCCGACGGATCCTGCTCTGGCTCGTGCTGGTGCCGCTGCTGGTCGTCGGGGGCTGGATCCTTTACCAGGCGGGTTACACCATGGGCGGAGATGGAGAGTCCACGGCCCGTGATGAAGCCCGGGACCTTCAGCGGCGCCTCTCGGCCCTGGAACGAAGCCACCGTCAGTTGCTGCAGCGCAATGCCCGGCTGGAGCGGGATCAGCTGATCGCCGAGGAGACGGCCCGACGGGTACGGGAGTCCGTGGGCGAGATGGAAACGCGGTACCGGGCCATGCAGGAGGAACTCACCTTCTACCGCAGCATCGTGTCGCCGGAGGATATGGAATCGGGTCTGCATATTTACAGTCTCGACCTTGAGCCTGTCGGGCGGGACGGGGAGTATGTCTATCGGGTGGTGCTGACACAGATCCGCGGCAGCGGTACTGTGGAGGGCACGCTGGAACTGGCACTGGTGGGCTATCAGGGCGCGTCCCGGGTGGAGTTGCAGGGCACTGATCTGGGGGAGGGGCTCCAGGGCAGCCAGGGATTCGGATTCCGGTATTTCCAGAACCTGGAGGGCCGCATACGAGTGCCGGCGGGCGTGATGCCGCGTTCCGTGCGGGTGGTCGCACGCACGGAGGGGGATTCTCCCCGCCAGGTCGAGCAGGACTATGCGTGGGATGCCGCGCTCAGAAGATAAAACGGGGGGTGTATCTTGTTGAGAAGAAAAGGAAAGTCCAGATCCGCCCAGGTGGATACGCTGGTGGGACAGTACACCGCGGTGGAGGGCAACGTGCGTTTCTCGGGCGGTCTGCACGTGGAAGGGACGATTCGCGGCGATGTCTATGCGGACGACGCCGAGCGCCCCTCGATCCTCATCCTTAATGAGACCGGCCGGATCGAGGGCGAGGTGAACGTGCCCCGGGTGGTCATCAACGGCACGGTCGAGGGTGACGTGCACGCTTCGGATCGGGTGGAACTCGCTGCCAAGGCCCGAATCACAGGCAGTGTCTACTATCACCTGATCGAGATGGCCATGGGTGCCGAGGTGAACGGGAGTCTGGTCAAACGCTCCAATGAAAAGCCCCGTCTGGAGTACATCCGGGCCGCGGATGACGTACGTGAACCGGGTGAATCCGGCTCCGATGATTCCGATGTGAGCCGGGCGAATTCTTGACTGTCTCGGTCAACAAATGCTAGTTTAAGCTATCAGACATCGAACAGAACCGCGTTCGGAGAGTATGCTCATGAGTGCAACTGAAACCGCAAACGAAACCATGCCCAGCCCGCTGATCTTCACCGATTCGGCGGCCTCCAAGGTCAAGACGCTGATCGAAGAGGAGAACAACAGCGCCCTGAAGCTGCGGGTGTTCGTCAGCGGCGGCGGCTGTTCCGGTTTCCAGTACGGTTTTACCTTCGACGAGAGCATCAATGACGGTGATACCGTGGTGGAGAACGGTGGCGTGACCCTGTTGATCGATCCCATGAGTTTCCAATATCTGGCGGGCGCGGAGATCGATTACACCGAGGGCCTGGAAGGCGCCCAGTTCGTAATCCGCAACCCCAATGCCACCACCACCTGCGGCTGCGGCTCGTCGTTCTCTGCGTAAGCCGGCCCAGTACCAGCGACAGGTGCAGGATCAAAGAGGGGGCGAAAGCCCCCTTTTTCATTTCTTGTGTCCCGCATCCTGTATCTGGCATCTCCCCGGATAGATTCCCCCCAGGACAACCGCCTCACGGGCGCCCGTCACTTCCGGTATGTTCCCCGGTCTCCCCGCGAGCGTCTCCCGTGCGAGCCATGCGAATGCCGCGGCCTCCACCCAGTCCGGATCGACGCCGAAATCTCCTGAATCCGAAACGCTGCGTTCCGGCATCAGCGCCGCCAGGCGCTCCATCAGCAAGCGGTTTCGCGCACCACCGCCGCATACCAGGGCGCGGGCACCGGGGCCGGTGTGGGATGCCAGCGCCGCGGCGACACTCTGCGCCGTAAATTCCAGCAGTGTGCGCTGCACGTCGTGCGGGGCGAGGTGTTCCTTCACACGGGAAAGGATCGCATCCAGCCAGGCGGGGCTGAAGTGCTCCGGTCCGGTGCTCTTGGGCGGTGGCTGTCGCAGGTAGGCGTCCGACATCAGGGCGTCCAGCAGGGCCTTCGAGACTCTTCCCTGGCGGGCCCAGTCGCCCTGGTCGTCGTAGGGCAGGTGCCGGTGCCGGCGTATCCAGTGGTCCATCAGGGTGTTGCCGGGACCCGTGTCAAATCCGGTGATCGGGCCCCGGGCCGGGAGATGCGTCAGGTTGGCGATGCCGCCGATGTTGATCACCGCGCGGTCCTCCTCCGGTGCCGCGAACACGGCTCGGTGGAATGCGGGTACCAGGGGCGCACCCTGTCCGCCAGCGGCCATGTCGCGCTGACGGAAGTCCGCAACGGTGGTGATGCCGGTGCGCTGAGCGATGCGCTGAGGATTGCCGATCTGCAGGGTGAAGGCGGGATCCGCGTCCGGACGGTGGCGCACCGTCTGGCCATGGCTGCCGATGGCAACGATCGCGGCGGGCTCAAGCCCTGCTGCCGAGATCACGTGGAGTGCCGCGTCCGCAAACAGTTCGCCCACCTGCGCGTCCATGGTGCCCAGTTCGTCGACGGTGGCGGCGGTCTGCGGGTCGGCCAGATGACGCAGGCCGGCGCGAAGTGCTTCCGGGATCGGATGGCTCAGGCTGGCCAGGAGAGCGGGGGGATGATGCCCGGCAAGATCCACCACCACGGCATCCACGGCATCCATGCTGGTGCCGGAGATGAGCCCCACGAACGGGGCGTCACCCGGTGGGGTCATTGCTCGACCTGGGCCAGGGTCAGGCGGCGGTATATGTCCATCTGGGACAGCAGCGGTGCGGTCTTGGCCTTGAAGTCGGCCAGATACTTCTCCGGCAGGGGATCCGCATCCGGCAGTTTGACGGTGAGCGGATCGCGATGGACACCATTGACCAGGAACTCGTAGTGCAGGTGCGGACCCGTGGCCATGCCGGTCATGCCGATATAGCCGATCACCTGCCCCTGGCGTACGCGGTTGCCGACCCCTGTATTCCGGGCGTAGCCGTTCATGTGGGCATACAGGGTGCGATATTGCTGGCCGTGCTGGATGATGATGGTCTTGCCGTAGCCGCCCCGGGTGCCCCGATGCACGATTCGGCCGTCGCCGGATGCGCGGATGGGCGTGCCGGTGGGCGCCGCGTAGTCCACGCCGCGATGCTGGCGCATGGTGTGCAATATCGGATGACGGCGCGTGCCGAAGCGGGAGCTGATGCGCGCGAATTCCACAGGCGTGCGCAGGAAGGCCTTGCGCATGCTGCGCCCGTCCGGGGAGTAGTAGTCGGTGTGCCCGTCCGGGGTGGTGTATCGCAGGGCCTGGAAAGAGGTGCCCCGGTTGACGAACTCCGCGCCCAGGATGGCCCCGTCGCGCACGAATTCG
>SKOF01000330.1 GCA_007120155.1 Thioalkalivibrio sp.
CGCTGTATCGGTGCCGACCTGGAGGTTCCGGCATCGGCCGAATTCGTGCTGGAGGGCCATATCCATCCCGGCGATACCGCGCCGGAGGGCCCGTTCGGCGATCACACCGGTTATTACAACGAGGTGGATGAGTTCCCGGTCTTCACCATCGACCGGATCACCCACCGCGACGACCCGATCTACCACTCCACCTATACCGGCCGACCACCGGACGAGCCCGCCGTCCTCGGTGTGGCGCTGAACGAGGTGTTTATCCCCATCCTGCAGAAGCAGTTCCCGGAGATCGTGGATTTCTACCTGCCGCCGGAAGGCTGCTCCTACCGGCTGGCCGTGGTCACCATGCGCAAGCAGTACCCCGGTCATGCCAAGCGGGTGATGATGGGGGTGTGGTCCTTTCTGCGCCAGTTCATGTACACCAAGTTCGTGATCGTCACCGACGAGGACGTGGATGCCCGGGAATGGCGGGACGTGATCTGGGCCATGACCACCCGCATGGATCCCGCCCGGGATACGGTCATGATCGAGAACACGCCCATCGATTATCTCGATTTCGCCTCACCCGTCTCGGGTCTCGGCTCCAAGATCGGTTTCGATGCCACCCACAAGTGGCCCGGCGAGACCGCCCGCGAATGGGGTCGCCCCATCGTCATGGACGAGGCCGTCAAGCGCCGGGTCGATGAGCTCTGGGACAGCTTGAAGATCAGTGGCTAGTCTCAAGTGGCAAGTGGCAAGGGAAACCACCCTCACCCCGGCCCCCTCCCCCGCTTCGCGGGGGAGGGTTGGGGGGCCCTTGCCACTTGAGACTAGCCACTAGCCACTCCATAGTCCACACTTAATCCGGTTGCCAAACACCAAGAAGAATCAGGGGGGAATCCACATGCGCCGCATCATGGTCCTCAATGCCAAGGGTGGTTCGGGCAAGACTACGCTGGCCACCAACATCGCCGCGTATTACGCGCAATCGGGCAAGGATGTGATCCTCGCCGATTTCGATCCCCAGGGCTCCAGCCTGTCCTGGCTCGAAGCCCGCAGCATGGGCCGGCCAAAGATCCACGGCATGGCCGCGGCCCAGGAGGGCCTCAAGGGCATGCGCAAGGCCGATATCATGGTCATGGATCCACCGGCCGCGGTGCACGGCAAGGAACTCACGGCGCTGCTGCGCCGCGCCGAAACCGTACTGATACCGGTCCTGCCTTCCCCCATCGATATGCGCGCGGTAACCAGATTCATCGAGGAGGTGAAGGCCTCCGCCCCCGTGACCGGCAAGAAGGTGAAGCTGGCACTGGTGGCCAACCGGGCCCGCGAGGTCACCAATATCTACTGGGAGCTGGAGGCGTTCCTGGGCACGCTCAAGGTCCCGTTTCTCACCCACCTGCGCGACTCCATGAATTACATCCGGGCCGCGGAACGGGGCATCGGCATCCATGAGATGGCGCCCTACGCCACGGCAGTCGACCGGGAACAGTGGGCACCCATCATCAGCTGGCTGAACAGCAAACGCAGTCAACCCTGACCGGACAACCTATGGCGACCTCTCACGCACAACCCGGCGAAGTGGTGGATCTCGCCACCTGGGGTGACGAACTGCCCGAGACGCATTCCAAGACAATCACCAAGCAGGAGCGCATGGAGCTGGCGCGCATCGTCCTGAGGGCCGGCGAGGCCTGGGGAGACCATCGGGTGGACGGCCCTATCGTGGTTCAGTGTCTCTCGGGCCACCTGCGCTTTCGCATCGGCACGGAGGAGCGCACGCTCACGGCAGGACGCCTGCTGTATCTCGCAGGCGGCGAGCCCCACGCCCTGTATGCGGAAACCGATTCCACGATTTTGCTCACCATCGTGTTCGTCGGTTAGCGCCCATGCTCGTCACGTTTCGTACGCCGGCCCACGGCGACATCTCCTACTTCGGGGAGGTGGCGCATACCCTTCTTCGACTCATGGGCCACAGTGCCACGGTGCCCGGCGCGCTGGCGGCCGAAGACGTGCCCGCCGCCCTGGAGAACCTGCGCCAGGCCCTGCAAGCCGGCGCACAGGCACCGCCGCCTTCGGCGAACCGGACCGGCGAGGAGGACGAGGAAGACGAGGAGGAAGCGCCCGTGCCCCTGACTCATCGCGCCCTGCCCCTCGTGGAGCTGCTCGAGGCGGCCGAGCGCTCAGGGGAATACGTGATGTGGGACAAGCGCTGAACGCGCCTGAAGCCCTATACGCCAACCCGCAACAGGAGAACCGTTCATGCCTTACGTGAACATCAAGATCACCCGCGAGGGGGCCACCGCAGACCAGAAGAAGGCCCTGATCCAGGGGGCCACCCAGCTCCTCGTGGATGTGCTCAACAAGAACCCCAGCACAACCGTGGTGGTGATCGAGGAGGTGGATACCGACAACTGGGGAATTGCGGGGGAGACGATCACGGCCCGACGCGCCCGGGGCGAATAAGCGGGGACCGTGTTGCCATGCCGCCCGCTCGCTGAGGGTCGGGCGCGGAGAGTGCAGGTCGCACCCGCCGCGCCCGAAGATCAGGGCCGGAGAACCCCGGCCCGTTTCGCCTAGCGCGCCTTCTTCTTCGCGCGGCGGCGTTTGGGCCGTGCCATGGCGCGCAGTTTCTTGGCCAGCGCCGTTTCGAGTTTTCCGAGCTCCCGCGCGGCGGCCACTTCCAGGCGCGTGGCGCGGTTCTCCAGCTGCGCCAGCCAGGATGCCGCCTGCTTCTGGTCCGCGGTTGCGCTCTTGACCGCCTGCTTGGCGTTCTGCATCTCGGCCCGTGCCTTGGCGGCCGAGGCCCTGGCGTTCTCCTTGGCCTTGCCCTTGGATGCACTTACCCGGGCCCGCGCCTTCTCAAGGCGTTCGGTCATGCGTTCCAGCCGGTTGCCGGCGGAAGCGATCTTTGCCTCGGCGCGATCAAGACCTTTGCGTGCGCGCTCGATGGCGCGGTTGAATGTGGTGCCCGGTGCGATCTTCCTTTGCGGTTTCTTGCGAGCTTTCTTCTTAGCAGCCATAGATTGACTCCAGGGTTTGGATTTGAGCCTGCATCGAATGTCGTTTCCAGTACGACCAAGGGGAGTCTATATCACGTTGGCGGGAACCGCGAAGAAACTGCCGGTGCCCGTGCACACCGGTCAGGGCACGACAAACCCCGTGAGCCGGCGGCAACACCGCCCGGAATGCTCAGGCCGGGCAATGTTGGTCGTTGCGGGTGTACCCGTTGTAGCATGAACGGTATCTGCTCATCCGCACGCCCGGTCTTCATCTTCGCGGCCCGCGCCAGTGCCGCTGCCTGATACGGCCGCAGCAGCACGAACACCGGCAGACACACACCGCCAGGGGAGCGCCCACATGACCAACCGGGCAAATGACGACGGAACCCGAATCAGGGCGATCATCAACCCGCCCGTCTTCTATACGTCGGCCATCCTGACGCTCGTGTTCGTCCTGTACGCGGCGGTCTTTACCGATGCCGCGGGCACGCTGTTCGCGTCGATACACGGCTGGGTCACGCACACCGCCGGTTGGTTCTACATCCTCGCGGTGGCGTTCTTCGTGGTCTTCGTGGTGGTCATGGCGCTGACCGATTACGGGCGCACGAAGCTCGGTCCCGATCACAGCCAACCCGATTACAGCTACGGGTCATGGTTTGCCATGCTGTTCTCCGCGGGCATGGGCATCGGCCTCATGTTCTTTGGCGTGGCCGAACCCCTCATGCATTACGTCGACCCGCCCGTGGGCAATTCCGAAACGGTGGAGGCCGCGCGGGAGGCGATGCGCATCACGTTCTTCCACTGGGGCGTGCACGCCTGGGCCATCTACGCGGTGGTGGCCCTGTCGCTGGCCTACTTCGCCTTCCGCCATGACCTGCCGCTCACCATACGCTCCGCCTTCTACCCGCTGATCGGTGAGCGCATCCACGGTCCGATCGGTCACACGGTGGATACCTTTGCCGTGCTTGGCACCATCTTCGGCGTGGCCACCTCCCTGGGTTTCGGTGTCATGCAGGTGAACTCGGGCCTGGAGTATCTGTTCGGCGTGCCCAACAACATCGTGATCCAGGTGACCCTGATCGCCGCCATCACGGCCGTGGCCACCCTCTCGGTGGTTCTGGGTCTGGATGGCGGCATCCGCCGCATCTCCGAGCTGAACCTGGTCCTGGCGGTATCGCTGCTCGTGTTCGTGCTGGTGGCAGGGCCCACCGTGTACCTGCTGCAGACGCTGGTGCAAAACACCGGCACCTATCTCTCGGGCCTGTTCGGCATGACTTTCAATCTCTACGCCCGTCAGGAGCCCACCGGCTGGATCGGCGGTTGGACGCTGTTCTACTGGGGCTGGTGGATCGCCTGGTCACCGTTCGTGGGCATGTTCATCGCCCGCGTCTCCCGGGGACGCACGATCCGTGAGTTTGTCGGCGGAGTCCTCATGGTGCCGGTGGGCTTCACTTTCATGTGGATGACCTTCTTCGGGGATACGGCGATTCACATGGTGATGAAGGACGGAATCACCGAACTCGCCGATGCCGTGGCCGCCGATGCCTCCGTGGCCCTGTTTCAGTTCTTCGAGCATCTGCCCCTGTCCGTTGTGACCTCTCTGCTGGCCACCATTCTGGTGATCACCTTCTTTGTCACCTCGTCCGACTCCGGTTCGCTGGTGGTCGACATGCTCACCTCGGGGGGCCAGGAGGAATCCCCCGTGTGGCAGCGCATATTCTGGGCCGTGGTGGAAGGGATCGTGGCCGCCGTGCTGCTCATTGCCGGCGGACTTGGTGCGCTCCAGACCGCCACCATCGCCAGCGCCCTGCCGTTTACCGTGATCATGCTGCTCATGTGCTGGGGCCTGGTACGGGCCCTGCGGCTCGAGGCGGTCAAGCGAACCAGCCTGCGCGAGGCGCGCGTGACGCCCCGCGGGCCCCATGCGGCCATGAATTGGCGCCAGCGGCTGCGTGGCATGATTCACCAGCCCAGCGAGGCGGAGGTGCGCCGGTTCCTGCGGGAGACCGCGAAACCCGCGCTCAGCGCGGTGGCCGAAGAGCTCAAGAAACAGAACCTGGATGCCCGTGCTGCCGAGGACGAGGAAGGCCGCGTATGGGTCGAGGTGGCCCACGGAGACGAGATCGATTTCTTCTACTCCGTGCATCCCCGAGCCTACGAGCCGCCGTCTTTCGTGCTGCGTGACGTGAGCCGCAGGCGAGCCGAAGCGCTGAAGTACTTTCGCGCCGAAGTCCATCTGCGTGAAGGAGGCCAGGACTATGACGTGATGGGCTGGAGCGAGCAGGACGTGATCGACGACGTGATCGATCAGTACGAGCGCCACATGCATTTTCTCAGCGCGGTGCGCTAGTGTCGTGTCCCGTTGCGTGGTGTCGAATTCGTAACTCCCCGGCGCCATGACGCCGATGGTGGCGGGCAGAGACGCGCCCTGGAAGGCGATGGATATGACTCTGCCGTCGAAGTATTCGTTGGTCTTGAACATGGGGTGCTCCATGAAACATCCGGGGGTGGGCGAGTATGCCATGGTTTCAGATCGGGCGGATCGGTCCGAAGTCCGACCGGGGGCCGGGAAACCTCGCGCGGGTTTCGAGGTCTGTCATGGCATACCGTCCATGCGATAAGGAGACTCTTCATGCCGTTCACCACCGAGAACGAACCCGGCATGGCAGCCGCGGTTGCCCCGGAAACCCGCGGGTTCCGGCTCAATCACAGCATGCTGCGCGTCAAGGATCCCGAGCGTTCCCTGGCGTTCTACAGCCGCGTGTTCGGCATGCGGCTGTTACGCAAGCTGGATTTCCCCGAGCTGGATTTCTCGCTGTACTTCCTCGCCGCCCTGGACGACGGGGAGGCGGTGCCCGAGGACACCGACGAGCGCACGCGCTGGACCTTCTCCCAGCGGGGCATCCTGGAGCTGACCCACAACTGGGGCACCGAACGGGATCCGGATTTTCATTACCATGACGGCAACAGCGAGCCCCAGGGCTTCGGCC
>SKOF01000145.1 GCA_007120155.1 Thioalkalivibrio sp.
ATCTCCAACGTGATGCTCTACAACCCGGCCAAGGGCAAGGGCGACCGTGTCGGCTTCAAGACCCTGGAAGACGGGCGCAAGGTGCGTTACTTCAAGTCCGACAACGAAGTTGTGGACGTTTAACAGGTGGCTGAGATGGCAAGGCTGAGAGATTACTACCGGGATACCGTGGTCAAGCAGCTGATGGATCAGTTCCAGTTCGGCAGTGTGATGGAAGTGCCCCGGATCACCAAGATCACGCTGAACATGGGTCTGGGTGAGGCGGTCGCTGACAAGAAGGTCATCGAGAACGCCGTGTCCGACATGACGGCCATCGCCGGCCAGAAGCCGGTGGTGACCAAGGCACGCAAGTCCATTGCCGGGTTCAAGATCCGCGACGGTTATCCTATTGGCTGCAAGGTGACCCTGCGCCGGGAGAACATGTACGAGTTTCTGGACCGTCTGGTGAGTATCGCTTTGCCGCGCGTGCGCGATTTCCGAGGCTTGAGCCCCAAGGGTTTCGATGGCCGCGGAAACTACAACCTTGGGGTCAAGGAGCAGATCATCTTCCCCGAGGTGGACTACGACAAGATCGATGCCCTGCGTGGGATGAACATCACCATCACCACCACGGCAAGGAATGATGAGGAAGGGCGGGCGCTGCTGTCGGCGTTCAGCTTCCCGTTCAAGCACTGAAGAGGTTTGTTAAATGGCCAAGACGTCCATGTTGGAACGTGAGCTCAAGCGCACAAAGCTGGTGAAGAAGTACGCAGCCAAGCGGGCCGAGCTCAAGGCAACGATCAGCAATCCGGAAACGGCGTACGAGGAGCGCATGCAGGCGGTCATCGCCCTGCAGAAACTGCCCCGTGACGCCTCCCCGGCACGCCAGCGCAATCGCTGCCATCTGACGGGACGGCCCAAGGGCTACTACCGCAAGTTCGGCCTGGGCCGCAACAAGCTTCGTGAAGCAGCCATGCGCGGGGATATCCCCGGTCTGGTCAAGGCGAGCTGGTAAGAGGAATAACGAATATGAGCATGACCGATCCCGTTGCCGACATGCTGACCCGTCTTCGTAACGGTCAGAGGGCCAACAAGACCGAGGTGCGTATGCCCTCCTCGAAGTTGAAGGAGTCCATCGCCAAGGTCCTGCAGGAGGAAGGCTACATCGCGGACTTCAGCGTGGATGGCGCCGGCGCCAAGCCGGAGCTGACCCTGAAGCTGAAGTACTTCCAGGGCAGGCCGGTGATCGAGACCATACAGCGTGTCAGCCGGCCCGGTCTGCGGGTGTACAAGGCCAAGGACCAGTTGCCGAAGGTGATTGGCGGTCTCGGTATCGCGATCGTGTCCACATCCAAGGGTGTGATGAGCGACCGTGCAGCCCGTGCCATGGGGCAGGGCGGCGAAATTCTGTGCATCGTGTCTTAAGCGGATATCAGTCATGTCCCGAGTAGCGAAAAAACCGATTGAACTGCCGTCCGGCGTGAACGTGACGGTCAGCGGCAACAATGTGGCGGTGAAGGGCCCCAAGGGCAATCTTGCCTGGGATGTCCATGAAACCGTGGAGGTGACCCAGGACGGCAATACCCTGGTGCTCGCTCCCCGCGATGGCAACGAGAGCCACTTTGCCATGGCCGGTACGATGCGCGCTGTGCTCAGCAACATGGTGGTGGGTGTGAGCCAGGGTTTCGAGCGCAAGCTGGAACTGGTGGGCGTGGGTTACCGTGCCCAGGCCCAGGGAAAGCAGCTCAATCTGAGCCTGGGTTTTTCTTTTTCGGTGGAGTACCCGGTGCCCGAGGGCATCACCATCGAGACGCCCTCTCAGACCGAGATCGTGGTCAGGGGTGTGGATAAACAGCAGGTGGGCCAGGTGGCCGCCGAGATCCGTGCCTTCCGTCCCCCGGAGCCCTACAAGGGCAAGGGTGTGAAATATGCGAATGAGCAGATCATTCGCAAGGAAGCCAAGAAGAAGTGATGTAAGGTGACCCGGAATGGATAAGAAAGAAGCTCGTATGCGCCGCGCGGCGCGCGCACGCCACCAGATCCGCAAACACGGTGTTCACCGTCTTTGCGTGCATCGGACACCGCGTCACATCTATGCCCAGGTGATTACGCCCTCGGGTTCCGAAGTGGTGGCCTGCGCCTCCACGGTGGAGGCCGACGTGCGCAAGGATCTCAAGGGCACAGGCAATGCGGATGCTGCGGTGGCCGTGGGTAAGCTCATTGCGGAGCGCGCCAAGGCCAAGGGCGTGAGCGAGGTGGCATTTGATCGCTCCGGCTTCAAATATCATGGCCGCGTCAAGGCGCTGGCCGATGCCGCCCGCGAAGGCGGCCTGCAATTCTAAAAGGGTGACCCCATGGCAAGTTTTCAGCAAAGCAACGAAACCGACGGTCTGCAGGAGAAGCTGATTACCGTGAACCGTGTCGCCAAGGTTGTGAAGGGCGGCCGGCAGTTCCGTTTCACCGCCCTGAGCGTGGTGGGTGACGGGAACGGCAAGGTGGGTTTCGGCTACGGCAAGGCCCGGGAAGTGCCCCTGGCCATCCAGAAGGCCATGGAGTCCGCCCGCAAGAACATGCGCAGTGTGCCGCTCAAGGATGGCACCCTGCATTATTCGGTGATGGCCCGTCATGGCGCCGCCAAGGTGTTCATGCAGCCAGCATCCGAAGGTACCGGCGTGATCGCCGGAGGTGCCATGCGCGCCGTGCTGGAAGTGGCCGGTGTGCGTAACGTGCTGGCCAAGTGCATCGGCTCGCGCAACCCCATCAACGTGGTTCAGGCCACCCTCAACGGGCTGGACGCGGTGCATGACCCGGAGATGGTGGCCTCCAAGCGCGGCAAGAAACTGGACGAGATCCTGGGGTAATTGACATGGCCAAGGCGAAAGAACTCAAGGTGACGCTGGTGCGCAGCCTCAACGGCCGGCTCAAGCAGCACATTGCCTGTGTGCGCGGGCTGGGCGTGCGCCGCATTCACAATCCGGTGGTGGTCATGGACACGCCGGAGAACCGCGGGATGATCAACAAGGTCTCCTACATGCTTAAGGTGGAGGAAGCCTGAGATGCGACTGAATTCCATTTCTCCGGCCCCCGGCAGCCGGCCTGACGGCAAGCGCCGCGGCCGCGGCATCGGTTCGGGCCTGGGCAAGACCGGCGGGCGCGGCCACAAGGGTCAGAAATCCCGTTCGGGCGGCTACCACAAAGTGGGTTTCGAGGGTGGTCAGATGCCGCTGCAGCGCCGTCTGCCGAAGGTGGGCTTTGCCTCCCGCCAGTCGGATCGCAGCGCCGAGGTGCGCCTTCACGAACTGGCGGGGCTGGAAGGGGCCGTGGACTTGGCTGCGCTGATCGCGGCGGGTGTGGTGCCTGCCCGGACGCTCAAGGCCAAGGTGATCGCTTCCGGCAAGCTGGATAAGGCCGTGACTCTCAAGGGTGTTGCCGTCACCAAGGGTGCTCGGGAGGCCATCGAGGCCGCCGGCGGCAAGATCGAGGAATAAGTGGCCAATCCCCGCGCAGGCATGGCCGGCTCGTTGGGCGGGATCGGCAAGCTCACGGAGCTGCGGCAGCGCCTGATCTTCGTGCTGCTGGCGCTGGTGGTTTACCGCGTCGGGACCTTCATTCCGGTGCCGGGGATCAACCCGCTGGCCATGGCGCAGTTCTTCGAGCAGCAGAGCGGCACCATCCTGGATATGTTCAACATGTTCTCGGGTGGCGCCCTGGAGCGGCTGAGCATCATGGCCCTGGGCGTGATGCCGTACATTTCGGCCGCCATTATCATGCAGCTGCTCGCGGCCACGGTGCCGACCCTGCAGCAGCTCAAGAAGGAAGGTGAGGCCGGGCGGCGCAAGATTACCCAGTACACGCGCTATGGCACGGTGGCCCTGGCGTTGTTTCAGAGTATCGGCATCGGCATCGCGCTGAACGGCCAGCAGATCGGCGGCATGAGCATGGCGATCAACCCGGGCCCGGTGTTCATCTTCACCACCGTGGTGACACTGGTGACGGGCACCATCTTTCTCATGTGGCTCGGTGAGCAGATCACCGAGCGGGGTATCGGCAACGGGATCTCCATCATCATCTTTGCGGGGATCGTGGCGGGGCTGCCTGCGGCGGTTGGCGGGACTCTGGAGCTGGCCCGTACCGGCGAGCTGTCACCGGCCTTCGTGATGCTGTTGCTGATCATGGCGCTGGCGGTGACCGCCTTCGTGGTGTTCGTCGAGCGGGGTCAGCGCAGGATTACGGTGAACTACGCCAAGCGGCAGGTGGGACGCAAGGTGTACGGCGGGCAGAGCAGTCACCTGCCTCTGAAACTGAATATGGCGGGCGTCATACCCCCGATCTTCGCCTCCAGTATCATCCTGTTCCCGGCGACGCTGGGACAGTGGTTCGGGCAGGCGGAGGGCATGACCTGGCTGCGTGACCTGTCCACGACCCTGGGTCCCGGACAGCCGCTGTATGTGATTTTTTATGCGGCCGCGATCATTTTCTTCTGCTTCTTCTACACCGCGCTGGTGTTCAATTCGCGGGAGACGGCCGACAACCTGAAGAAATCCGGGGCGTTCATCCCCGGAATCCGTCCAGGGATGCAGACGGAGCGTTATATAGACGGGGTCATGACCCGGTTGACCGCGGTAGGTGCCATCTACATCACGGCTGTCTGCCTGCTGCCCGAGTTCATGATTCTGTACTGGAATGTGCCGTTCTACTTCGGCGGCACGTCCCTGTTGATTATCGTCATCGTGGTCATGGATTTCATGGCCCAGCTTCAGGCCCACCTGATGTCGCATCAGTACGAGGGGCTCATGAAGAAGGCGAATCTTAAGGGTTATGGTAAATCGGGCATGCTGCGCTGAGCGGCCTGCCCTGACTGAGGATAGAGAGATGAAAGTACGTGCATCTGTGAAGACGATCTGCCGCCATTGCAAGATTATTCGGCGGAACGGCGTGGTGCGCGTGATCTGCAAGGATCCCCGCCACAAGCAGCGCCAGGGTTAAGGATTGATTCGCCAGGCCTAACTGGATAAAATACCGGGCTTTTCCGCCGGTTCGTGGAGATTTACGAATGGCTCGTGTTGCAGGTGTCAACATCCCCGACAACAAGCACACCGTGATCGCGTTGACCGCGATCTACGGCATCGGCCCCACCCGTGCGCAGAAAATCTGCGAAGCCACGGGTGTCAAGCCGGATATGAAGATCCGTGACCTCACTGAAGAGGAAGTGGAGAAGCTTCGTGCTGCGGTGGGGCAGTTCCCGGTGGAAGGTGATCTCCGCCGTGAGGTCTCCATGAATATCAAGCGGCTGATGGATCTGGGTTGCTACCGGGGTCTGCGGCATCGTCGCGGGCTGCCCCTTCGCGGGCAGCGTACCCGGACCAATGCGCGCACCCGCAAGGGCCCGCGTCGCCCGATCCGCAAGTAATCGACTGGTTTCCGACAGGACATATCATCATATGGCACAGGCTCCGACCCGGACCCGAAAGAAGGTCAAGAAATCCGTCTCCGACGGTATCGCGCATATCTATGCCACCTTCAACAACACGATCGTCACCATCACGGACCGCCAGGGCAATACGCTGTCCTGGGCGACTTCGGGAGGTTCCGGTTTCCGCGGCTCGCGCAAGAGCACGCCGTTCGCCGCCCAGGTGGCCGCGGAGCGCGCGGGTACGGCGGCCCAGGAGTACGGCCTGAAGAACCTCGAAGTGCTGGTGCGCGGCCCTGGCCCCGGTCGCGAGTCCGCGGTGCGTGCGCTGAACAACGCCGGGTTCAAGATCCTGAACATCAGCGATATCACCCCGATTCCTCACAACGGCTGCCGCCCGCCCAAGAAGCGGCGCGTTTAGTCCGGAGCTTTATCAGATGGCAAGATACATCGGACCCAAGTGCAAACTGAGCCGCCGGGAAGGCACCGACCTGTTCCTCAAGGGCCGCGGCCGTTCCCTGGACACCAAGTGCAAGCTGGACAAGGC
>SKOF01000356.1 GCA_007120155.1 Thioalkalivibrio sp.
AAGCTGCACGCCCTGGTGCGCTACCTGGAGATCTGCGACGGCAACATGCAGGAGGGCTCCTTTCGCTGTGACGCCAACGTCTCCGTGCGCCGCAGGGGCACCGAGAAGTTCGGCACGCGTGCCGAGATCAAGAACATCAATTCCTTCCGCTTCGTGGAGCGTGCCATCAACTTTGAAGTAGAGCGCCAGATCGACATCCTGGAAGGCGGCGGCGCGGTGGTGCAGGAGACCCGGCTGTTCGATCCGGACAAGGGCGAGACCCGCTCCATGCGCTCCAAGGAAGAGGCCAACGACTACCGCTACTTCCCGGATCCGGATCTGCTTCCGCTGGAGATCACCGGCGAGTTCATCGAGGGTGTCCGGGGCACGCTTCCGGAGCTCCCGGACGAGAAGAAGCACCGCTTCATGACCCATTACGGCCTGTCCGCCTACGACGCCGGCGTGCTCACGGCCAGCCGCGAGATGGGTGACTACTACGAGGCCGTGGTCAAGGCCTGCGGCGGCCATGCCAAGCTCGCCGCCAACTGGGTGATGGGCGAACTCTCCGGCGCGCTCAACAAGGAAAATCGGGAAGTCACCGAAAGCCCGGTTTCGGCGAACGCCCTGGGTGCAATGCTTGCGCGTATCGAGGATAACACCATCTCGGGAAAGATCGCCAAGGACGTGTTCGAGGCGATGTGGAACGGCGAGGGCACGGCGGACGAGGTGATCGAGAAGAAGGGCCTCAAGCAGATCACCGATACCGGCGCCATCGAAGCGATCATCGACAAGGTGATGGCCGACAACCCGGGTCAGCTGGAGCAGTACCGCGCCGGCAAGGACAAGCTGTTCGGTTTCTTCGTGGGGCAGGTGATGAAGGCCACGGGCGGCAAGGCGAATCCCGGCCAGGTGAACGACCTGTTGAAGCGCAAGCTTCAGTAAGGCAGTCTCAGGTGGCAAGTCTCAAGTGGCCAGGAAATCCGGTCTGTTGCCTTTGATGTTCCTTGCCACTTGAGACTTGCCACTAGCCACTCAAATGACAGATACCCTCAACCGCTTCATCCTCGAAACCACCCACGTGCGCGGCGAGTGGGTGCAACTGGACGCCACCTGGCAGGCCCTGCTGGAACGCTACGACTATCCGCCGGTGGTGCGCGATCTGCTGGGCCAGGCGCTTGCCGCCGTGGCCCTCCTGTCGGCCACCATCAAGTTCGAGGGTTCCCTTATTCTCCAGGTCACCGGCAACGGGCCGCTCAACCTGCTGGTTGTGCAGGCCGGCGCCCACGGCACCGTGCGGGGTCTGGCGCGCTGGCGCTCGGAAGTGCCCGACGCGGATCTCTCCGCCCAGTTCGGTGACGGGCGCATGGTCATCACCATCGATCCGGGAGAGGGCCGTGAGCGCTACCAGGGTGTCGTGCCCCTGGAGGGTGCGAGCCTGTCCGAGGCCCTGGAGGGATATTTCACCCGATCGGAGCAGCTGCCGACGCGGTTGTGGCTGGCAGCCGACGGTCAGCGGGCGGCGGGTCTGCTGCTACAGGCGCTGCCGGGTGAGCAGCGGGATCCGGATGCCTTCAACCGTGCGGTCATCCTGGCGGATACCATCAAGGACGAGGAATTGCTGGAGTGGTCCGTGGAGACCCTCCTGCACCGCCTCTATCACGAGGAGGATGTACGCCTGCTGGAAGGCAGCCCGGTGAGCTTCCGTTGCGGCTGTTCCCGGGAACGGGTGGCGGACATGCTGCGCAACCTGGGCCGTGCCGAGGTGGAAGGCATCCTGGCCGATGAAGGCGTGGTGGAAGTGCGCTGCGAATTCTGCAACGCGGGCTACCGCTTCGACGCGGTCGATGCCGAGCAGTTGTTCGCCGAGATCGAGCAACCGCCGGGTACCCGGACCCGGCACTGAGGCCGCAAGCCTCCTCGCGCAAGGATGCGGTGCTGGCCGGCTCCGCCCTCCTGCATGCCTTCCGGCCCCCGGCGTTTCCGCACGGGTCTGTGTAACCTCCCTGTCACAATCGCAGGTTGTAATGCGACAATCACATGACGATGACAGGGAGTTGCATAATGACCGCAAGGCGAATCCTGCTGGTCGAAGATGAAGCCGCCATCCGCGAGATGCTGCATATGGCGCTGGAGCGCGCCGGCTTCGAGGTGGCCGAGGCGGCCGATGCGCAGCAGGCGCAGGACAGGCTGGCGGAGAAGGTGCCCGACCTGATCCTGCTGGACTGGATGCTGCCGGGAACCAGCGGCGTCGATCTGGCCCGGCGGTGGAAGAAGGAGGCACTGACCCGCGATGTGCCGATCATCATGCTCACTGCCCGCAGCGAGGAGGACGATCGCGTGCGCGGCTTCGATGTCGGTGCCGATGACTATGTCACCAAGCCGTTCTCGCCGCGCGAACTGATCGCCCGGATCAGGGCGGTGCTTCGCCGTACCAGCGGGCACGGGGAAGAAGAGGCCCTGGAGGTCAACGGCCTGGTACTCGACCCGGTCAGTCATCGCGTTACGATCAACGGGCGCAGGATCGATGTGGGTCCCACCGAGTACCGTTTGCTCTACTTCTTCATGACGCATCCCGAGCGGGTCTACAGTCGCTCGCAGCTGCTGGACCATGTCTGGGGCGGAAATGTCTATATCGAGGAGCGCACCATCGATGTGCATATCCGCCGTCTGCGCAAAGCGCTCGGCGGCGGGGGGCACGATGCCCTTGTCCAGACGGTGCGGGGCAGCGGATATCGCTTCTCGACGCAGACCTGAGCGGATTGCACCGTAATGCCTGTCTCCAGGGTCTGGCTGGCCGAGCTGACAGGCGTCGTCCTTGGTGCCCTGGCGCTGCTGCTGATCGGCTGGCTCGCCGGCCGTCCGGGTCTGGCACTGCTGCTGGGGCTGGTGGCCTATCTGGGCTGGCACCTTCTCCACGTGTGGCGTCTGTACCGCTGGCTGAATCGGGGCAGGAAGTTTGCGCCGCCGCAGGCCCGCGGCATCTGGGGCCATATCTTCGATGACATCTTTCGCCTTCAGCAGCGCAATCGCGAGCGCAAGCGCAAGCTCGCCGCACTGCTCGACCGGTTCAGGCAGTCGGCGGCCGCCATGCCGGATGCCACGGTGGTGATCGATGCGGACTGGCGGATCGAGTGGATCAACGATGCCGCATGTGAGGCCCTCGGGTTGCGGTTGCCACAGGACATCGGGCAGCGCATCGACAACCTGGTGCGGCACCCCGATTTTGTCGCCTGGCTTCACGGCAACGATTTCAGTCGCGCCATGGAGATGCCGTCGCCCGAGGACAAGCGCCGTACCCTCTCCCTCAGTATCGTGCCGTACGGCAGGCAGCAGCGCCTGCTGCTTGCGCGTGACATCACGCGCATCCGCGACCTTGAGCAGATGCGCCGCGACTTCATCTCCAACGTCTCCCATGAACTGCGTACGCCGTTGACCGTGGTGGTCGGCTTTCTGGAGACGATGCATGACGGTGATGACGAGTGCGCCCGCAAGTGGGCGCGGGAGCTGGAGCTGATGCAGCAGCAGGCGACGCGCATGCAGCGCCTGGTGGAGGACATCATGCTGTTGTCCCGCCTGGAGACCGGCTCCGACGCGCTTCAGGAGGAGGTTGCGGTGCCGGTGCTGCTGTCGGCAATCCACGAGGATGCGCGCCTGCTGAGCGGCCCCGCCGGACACCGTATCCGCTTCGATGTCGATGCGCGACTGTGGCTGCGCGGCAATGGCGAGGAACTGCGCAGTGCGTTCTCCAATCTGGTGTTCAATGCGGTCAAGTACACGCCGGAAGGCGGGGAGATCGTGGTGCGCTGGGCGCGCGACGAGGCGGGGGCGCCGTTGTTCTCTGTCCGGGACAGCGGCATCGGTATCGCGGCGCATCACATCCCGCGCCTGACCGAACGTTTCTACCGCATCGACGTGGCACGCTCACGGGAAACCGGAGGCACCGGCCTCGGGCTGGCCATCGTCAAGCATGTGCTCAACCGCCACGACGCCCGGCTGCACATCGCCAGCCAGCCGGAACAAGGCAGCACGTTCACCTGCCGCTTCCCCCTCGCGCTGGCGCTCGATGCGCCGTCGCCCGCCGGATAGTTTCACAAAAACGTCACAATCCGTGCCTAGACTGGCGCAGATGACTTTCAGACGCCTGCCTTTCTTTTCGCTCCTCGCGCTGCTGTTCTGGGCGGCCCCGCTGGCGGCGCAGCCCCTGGTGGATGGGCTTCATCCGGCCGAAATCGCCGCGCACCGCCACATGGAGCATCAGCCGATCGACTGGGGCGCGGTCCGTGAACTGCTGGCCGAGGCTGCGCGGGACGGCTCGCCGACGGCAATGGCCCGCCTGGGCTGGATCCACGAGAAGGGCCATGGTGTGGAGGTGAGCCTTCCCCTGGCGGTGATCTGGTACACCCGTGCTGTCGAATCCGGGGCCGGGGAGCTGGCACTGAAACTCGGCTGGCTCCACCTGGGCGGCGAGGAGGCGGTGCGCGACCGGGGGCTGGCCGAGCGCTGGTTCCGGCGCGTGATCGATGCCGGAGATCCGGAGGGCAACGTGGCGCTCGCATCGGTGCTGATCGCCGATGCCCTGGGCGGCAAGGCACCTGAACGTGTGGACGAGGCGCGTGAGCTGCTGGAATCGGCGCTCGACAAGGGCCTGCCGATCGCCGCGTATTTCCTGGCGCGCATCCATCTGGAAGGGATCGGCACGCAGCCCGTCGACCACGATCGTGCCCTGCCGTATGTCAGGCATGGCAGTGAGCATGGCCATCCGCGCATGCAGGGCTGGCTGGCGGCGATGTACGCGCAGGGCCACGGGGTGGCGGTCGACCCGGTCGAGTCCGCGAAATGGGCGATGCTGGCCGCTGCCGGTGAAGACGGGCTCGGGCGGCGGCTTGAGCAGCACCATCGGGCGGCCCTGAGCGAGACCGAACTGGCCGAGGCGCGCAGCCGGGCGCTGCGCTGGGCCTCGCAACCGCCGGAGTCGTGACCATGGCGCGCATGCTGACGCTGAGTGTACTGGCGCTGGCGGGGATCTACCTGCTGGTGCAGGGGCTCGGGATGACCCCGGAGCAGGCGCAGGACCGCGTGCTGCTGGCAGAACTCAATCGCCAGGAGGGTGACGAGTTCCTGCGGCGCAACGCCGGCCGCCCCGGCGTCGTGGTGCTGCCCGACGGCATGCAGGTCGAGATGCTGCGCGCCGGTGACGGTGATACGCCGGGGTCCGATGACAGGGTCGAGGTCCATTACCGTGGCTGGCACGCCGATGGCCGGCTGTTCGACAGCACCTACCGCCTTGGCGTACCGGGCACCGTGCCCGTGGAGCGCACCATTCCCGGGTGGCAGAAGCTGCTGACCTCCGTCCCCGTGGGCAGTCATGTGCGCGTGGCGCTGCCGCCGGATCTGGCCTATGGCGCCGCCGGCAGCGGCCGGATCGGCCCTCAGGAGACGCTCATCTTCGAGATTGAACTGCTCGGCATCGCGTCGCCGCCGGTGGCCGCTGTGCACGATCCGCTGCAACAGCCGGTACCGGGACTTCACTGAGACGGGAAACTTCATGAGGATGTCACGGGTTGTTCACGTCACTGTCATACGAGGCCCGGATACTCTGCATCACGATTCGCGATGTCTTGCACACGGTGAGTATTCGAGTCGTGAACCTGTTCAAATCAGAGGAACTGCCGCCATGTTCAACAAGAGTCTTGTCTTCGGCGCCATCGTCGCTGCCGGTCTGGGCACTGCCACGGTCCAGGCCGAGGTGGACCCGGATCTGCCTGGCTACCAGCGTGTCTCCGGTGTCTCAGGTAACCTGACCTCCATCGGTTCCGACACCCTGAACAACCTGATGACCCTGTGGGCCGAGGAGTTCGCCAAGTTCTACCCGAACGTGGCCGTGCAGATCCAGGGCGCCGGCACCTCCACC
>SKOF01000569.1 GCA_007120155.1 Thioalkalivibrio sp.
ATAGGCCTCGATCCCGGGAGGCACCAGGCCTTCGCTGATATCGCGGTATATCGGGTGGCGGGTCGGGTCGCCGGAGAACTGGGCGCGGTAGCGGGTGCGGAATTCGCGGATCGAGTCCTCGTTCAGCGGGAACTCGTGGCTGGGGAGGATCTCCACGCGCTCGACCTTCCCTATGGAACGCTGGGTCTCGGGGTCGAAATGGCGCAGGGAATCGATCTCGTCGTCGAGGAACTCGATCCGCACCGGCTGTTCCGCGCCCATCGGGAACAGGTCGAGGATCTCGCCGCGCGCGGCGAACTCGCCGTGACTCATTACCTGCTGGACGGCGCCGTAGCCGGCCTCGGCGAGACGTTCGCGCAGGGTCATGCGGTCCAGCCGCTGGCCGGTCTGCAGCAGCAGGCCCTGGCTGGTGAGCCAGTCGCGCGGGGCCAGGCGCTGCATCAGGGTGGAGACCGGCAGCAGGATGATGCCGCGCTCGAGGCCGGGCAGGTGGTACAGCGTGCGCAGGCGCTCGGAGATGATGTCCTCGTGCGGCGAGAACACGTCGAACGGCAGGGTCTCCCAGTCCGGCAGGCGCATCAGCGGCAGGTCGAGGCCGGAGGCGAAGAATTCCCATTCCTCCTGCCAGCGGTCGGCGGCCTCGTTGGACTCGGTGATCACCAGCAGCGGGCGCTGGAACGAGTCCGCCGCGCGGGCGAGCGCGAGGGTGGCGGCCGAGGCGTTGAGCCCGGACCACAGTTCGAAGCCGGAGCCGGGGAAGCGGCCGGGGTTGAGCGGGTTGCGCCGGGTATCGGACATGGATGCAGCAGTGCGGGTGAACGGCCCGGCATTATACGGAATCCGCCGCCCGAGCGGCGGGTATCCCGTCAGTTGTCGCGGTCGATGTAGCGCTTGCGGATGTTGTCGTAGGCATCGATGCGGCGGTCGCGCAGAAAGGGCCACAGGCGGCGGACGTCCTCGGTGCGGGTGCGGTCGATCGCGACCTGCAGGATCTCCGGTTCGTGTTCGCCGGCACGTGCGAGGATCTCGCCCTGCGGCCCGGCGGCGAAGCTGCTGCCCCAGAACACCGCGCCCTCGGTGGCCCCGGAAGGGTCGGGTTCGTGGCCGGTGCGGTTGCAGGCCAGCAGCGGCAGGTTGTTGGCCACCGCATGGCCGCGCTGCACGGTGACCCAGGCGGCCTGCTGGCGCGCCTGTTCCTCGGGGGTGTCCTGGCGGTCCCAGCCGATGGCGGTGGGGTAGATCAGGATCTCGGCCCCGGCCAGGGCCATCAGGCGCGCGGCCTCGGGGTACCACTGGTCCCAGCAGACCAGCACGCCAAGGCGCCCGACCGAGGTGTCGATCGGGACGAAGCCGGTGTCGCCCGGGGTGAAGTAGTACTTCTCGTAGTAGCCGGGGTCGTCCGGGATGTGCATCTTGCGGTAGGTCCCGGCAAGGCGGCCGTCGGCCTCCAGCACCACCGCGGTGTTGTGATAGAGCCCGGGGGCGCGGCGTTCGAACAGCGAGCCGACCAGCACCACGCCATGCTCGCGGGCCATCTGCCCGAGACGCTCGCTGGTCGGGCCGGGGATCGGCTCGGCACGGTCGAAGGTCGCCGGATCCTCGGTCTGGCAGAAGTAGGGGCCGCTGTGCAGTTCGGCCAGCACCACCAGGTGCGCGCCGCCACGCGCCGCCTCGGCCACGGCGTTGGCGGTGGCGGCGAGATTGGCCTCGCGACTGCCGGCATCGCGGTGCTGGATCAGCGCGGCGTGCAGGGTAGGGGTGTTCATGCGGTCGGCGATTCCTCCGGGATTCCCAGGGCCCCACGCGGGTACTGCATGGTCAGGCAGTGCAGGCTGCCACCCTGGCGGATGATCGGACGGCAGTCGAGATCCACGACGTCGCGTCCCGGAAAGACCTCCTGCAGCCGCTGATGCGCCACGGCATCGGCGGGATCACCGTAGGTGGGCAGCAGCACGGCGCCGTTGAGGATCAGGAAATTGGCATAGGTGGCGGCGAGGCGATTGCCCATTTCGTCGGTGATCGGGCGTGGCCAGGGCAGTGGCACCAGACGGTAGGGCTCGCCGGAGGCCTGGCGCAGGCCCTGCAGTTCCGCTTCCATGGCCGCCAGTTCGGCATGATGCGCATCCTCCGGGTCATCGCAGCGCACGTAGGCGATGGTGTCCGGGGTGCAGAAGCGCGCCAGGGTGTCGATATGGGCGTCGGTGTCGTCGCCCTCCAGCTGGCCGTGTTCCAGCCAGAGCACGCGCTCGGCGCCAAGCGCTTCCCGCAGCTGGCGCTCGACGCCGGCGCGGTCCAGCTGCGGATTGCGCGTGGGCGTGAGCAGGCAACGACTGGTGGTCAGCAGGGTGCCGGCGCCGTCGGATTCGATCGAGCCACCCTCGAGCACCATGGGCAGGGACTCGAGGGCGTTGCCGCCGTAGACGCCCTGCGCGGCAAGCGCCGCCGTGATGGCATTGTCGCGCGCGGCGGGGAATTTGCCGCCCCAGCCGTTGAAGGTGAAGTCCAGCAGATGCGGGCGGCCGTCGTCGAGGACGGTGATGGCGCCGTGATCGCGTGCCCAGGTGTCGTCGGAATCGGCGAGGGCGAACCACAGGCGGTCCGGGCGGATGGCGGCTTCGACCAGGAATCCGGAGATCACCTCCATCTGTTCCGGATCGCGGGCCACGATCAGCACCGGCTCGTAATGGCTGATCGTGGCCGCCAGCGCCGCAAACACCGGCTGGACCTCGTCCAGCCGCGGCGCCCAGTCGGTGTTCTCGTGGGGCCAGGTAAGCTGAATGGCCGCCTGGGGCTCCCATTCGGCAGGCAGACGACGCTGGAGCTCGGCCATGGTGCCTTCGGTCACGGCTGACGCGGGTGACGTTCGCTGCGTACGATGCTGTGCAGCACGTATTCGCCTTCGAAGACGACGGAGAAGCCGTCATAGTCCCAGCGGGTGATCGGCGGATCGCCAACCGTGGCGTGGCGCTTGTCCGGCTCGCCGTGTTCGCCGAGCACGGTGGACTGGGTCTGTCCGCGGCTGGGCAGGCCCTCGCCCTCCATCACGATATAGCCGCCGTCGGGCACCCGCAGGATGTCTGCCTGGGCGGTGGCGACGGGTACGGTGTGCAGGGCGAGGGCCAGCAGGCCGGCCCCGGCGAATATGCTCCAGCGGTGGCGCGGCAGGCCTTTTCCGGTGGTGCGGTGCAACACTGCGCGGTTCCCTTGCATGGCCATTTCTCCGATCAATCGAGGGGTTGTTCCGCCGCTATGGTAGCGTCATCGTCGCCGATGTGCCTCCCGCGGTTTCCGTGGCCCGCACCCGGGTATAGGCGCGCCACGGGAGTTCTGGCATGATTTCGTAATGTTCCGTCCTCTGACCGTTGCCATCGGCCTGCGCTATACGCGCGCCAAACGCCGCAACCATTTCATTTCCTTCATCTCCGTGGTCTCCATCATCGGCCTGGTCCTGGGGGTGATGGCGCTGATCACCGTGTTGTCGGTGATGAACGGGTTCGAGCGCGAGTTGCGCGAGCGCATCCTGGGCATGGCCTCGCACGCGACTATCCAGGACGCCGATGGCGGCCTGCAGGACTGGAAATCACTGCAACAACGTGTGACCGACATCGACAAACGCGTACTCGCCGCCGCGCCCTATGTACAGGGCGAAGCGATGCTGAGTGCGCGCGGCCACATTTCCGGCGGCCTGATCCGCGGCATCGAGCCGGAAGCCGAGGAGCAGGTTGCGCAGGTCGGCGAGCACATGACCCAGGGCCGGCTGAGTGCGCTGGAGCCCGGACGCTACCGCATCGTGCTGGGGCGCGAACTGGCGGCGCAGCTGCGTGTGCGCCCGGGCGACTCGGTGATCCTGATGGCGCCGCAGGCATCGGTGTCCCCCGCCGGGGTGATGCCGCGCATGCGGCGCTTCGAGGTCGCGGGACTGTTCGAGGTCGGGATGTACGAATACGACCGCGGCACCGCCTTCATTCATCTGGACGACGCCCGCGCGGTGTTCCAGACCGGCGAGGGAGTGACCGGGCTGCGCCTGCGCGTCGATGACATGATGCGCGCCGGCGTGATTTCCCGCGATGTTGCCGGGGAGCTCGGCGGCTTGTTCCGGGTGCAGGACTGGACCCGTCAGCATGCCAACCTGTTCCGCGCGATCCAGATGGAGAAGATGGTGATGTTTATCATCCTGTCGCTGATCGTCGCGGTGGCCGCATTCAATATCGTGTCCACCCTGATCATGCTGGTGACCGACAAGCAGGGCGATATTGCCATCCTGCGCACGCTCGGGCTGTCGCCAGCCGGCGTAATGGTGGTGTTCGTGGTACAGGGGGTGGTGATCGGGACCATCGGCATCCTGCTGGGGTCGGCGGCCGGCGTGGCGCTGGCGATGAACATCGACGTGGTCGTGCCGTTCATCGAGCGGGTCGCCGGGATCGAGTTCCTGGCGGCGGATGTCTACTACATCAGCGACCTGCCGTCCGAATTGCGCGCATCGGATGTAGTGCGGGTCGCCGGCCTCGGGTTTCTGCTGACCGTGCTGGCGACGCTGTTCCCGGCCTGGCGGGCGGCGCGCACCCAGCCGGCGGAGGCCCTGCGCTATGACTGATCCCGACACCCCGGTCCTGGAGGCGCGGCGGCTGGAACGCCGTTTCCGTGATGGTGGGCTGGACGTTCCCGTCCTGAGCGGGGTCAATTTCGTGCTGCGTCCCGGCGACCAGACGGCGATCATCGGTGCCTCCGGCAGCGGCAAGAGCACGCTGCTGCAGCTGCTGGGCGGGCTGGACCGGCCCACCTCCGGCGAGGTGCTGTTACTGGGGACCGACTGGACACACATGAGCGAGGCGCGCCGTGGCCACCTGCGCAATCGCCATCTGGGGTTCGTCTACCAGTTCCACCACCTGCTGCACGAGCTGACCGCGGCGGAAAACGTGGCCCTGCCGCTGCTGATCCGCGGCATGGGCAGCCGCGCGGCGCGTCAGGAGGCGCAGCACTGGCTGCTGCAGGTGGACCTCGGCCATCGCCTGGATCACAAGCCGGCGGAGCTCTCCGGTGGCGAACGCCAGCGGGTGGCGATCGCCCGTGCGCTGGTGACGCGACCTTCCGCCATCCTCGCGGACGAGCCTACCGGGAACCTCGACCAGGAGCGGGCGCAGCAGGTGTTCGATCTGCTGCTGGCAATGAACCGCTCGACCGGAACCGCGCTGGCGCTGGTTACCCACGACATCACCCTGGCGGGCGAGCTGGACCACTCGGTGCAACTGGTCAAGGGTCATCTGAAAGAAGAACATCTCGCCGGACAGCTCTCGACGGAGTAAGCGGCGGCGCTGACCCCAGGTGCGGGATACCCGGTACCTTCAGTCGCGTTCGCGCTCCCCGCGACCCCCGTCCGCCCCCTGCCGGGCACTGCGCTGGCGCGCCGCTTTTTCCCTTTTCTTCTGGCGCACCCGCCGCTGGTAGCGGCGATTGCGCATCCGCTGCACCACGTTCAGCCACCACAAGAAGCGCACCAGGAAATAGCCCGAGGCGCTGGCCACGAACGCCAGCAGCAGGCTGCCAACCAGCAGGGGCTGCCACACGGTCAGCAGCTCGGTGGTGAACCACTCCCAGGTCAGTTCGATCCGGAATCGGCGCGGCGGTTCGTCGAGCAGCTTGCGGCCGATGGTGTAGGCCGTATAGAACATGGGGGGCATGGTGATCGGGTTGGAGACCCAGACCAGGATCACCGAAATCGGCAGGTTGACGCGGATGAGCAGCGCAATGGCGCCCGCGATCAGCATCTGCATGGGCAGTGGCAGGAAGGCCACGAACAGCCCCACGGCAAACGCACCAGCCACGGAGCGGCGGTTGAGATGCCACAGATCCGGCGAGCCCAGGCGCGGCCCCAG
>SKOF01000528.1 GCA_007120155.1 Thioalkalivibrio sp.
AGACCACCTGCAGGATCACCGACAGGGTCTCCACCACGAACACGCCGCCCATGACCACCAGCACGATCTCCTGGCGGGTGACGATGGCCAGCACCCCCAGCGCGGCGCCCAGCGCCAGCGCTCCCACGTCGCCCATGAACACCTGCGCGGGATAGGCGTTGAACCAGAGAAACCCGAGGCCCGCGCCCACCAGCGCACCGGTGAACACCACCAGTTCGCCCACCCCGGGTACCGAGGGAATGCCCAGGTAGTCGGCGAACACCGCATGGCCGGCCGCATAGGCGAAGACGCCGAAGGCGCCCGCCACCATCACCGTGGGGAGGATGGCCAGGCCGTCGAGGCCGTCGGTGAGATTGACCGCGTTGCTGGTGCCCACGATCACGAACCAGGCCAGCAGGATGAACCAGGGACCGAGCTGGACCGCCACGTCCTTGAACAGGGGCACGTACAAGGTGGTTTCCACCGGCGTCTGGGCGGAGTAATAGAGCAGCACCGCCACGGCGAAACCCGCCACGGACTGCCAGAAGAACTTCTGCTTCGCGCTCAGGCCACGGGCATTGCCGTAACGCAGCTTGCGGTAATCGTCCACACCGCCGATGAGCCCGAACAGCAGGGTGACCAAGAGCACGATCCACACGAAGCGGTTGCTCAGGTCGCTCCACAGCAGGGTGCTCACGCCCACCGCCACCAGGATCAGCGCACCTCCCATGGTGGGCGTGCCCGCCTTGGTCAGGTGGGTCCGCGGTCCGTCCAGGCGCACCTGCTGACCCACCTTGTAGAGGCTCAGGCGCCGGATCATGGCGGGGCCCACCACGAAGGCGATCAGCAGGGCGGTCAGAACTCCCAGGATGCCGCGCAGGGTGAGGTACTGGAATACGGCGAATCCCCGGTAATACTGCATCAGGAACTCAGCGAGACTGAGCAGCATGGGCATCCCCCCCGGTGTTATGGTTGTTGTGGTGATGCCCTGCCTGCAGGGCCTGGACCACCCGCTCCATGCGCTGGCTGCGCGAGCCCTTGACCAGCACGATCATGTCCGGGTGCAGCCCGGGGCGCAGCGCCTCGATGAGCGATGCGCAATCCTCGAAATGCCGCCCCCCTTCGCCGAAGGCCTGCACGGCCTGCACACTCAGGGGTCCGGTGGCCAGGAACCGCTCGATGCCCAGCTCCCTTGCCCGGCGTCCGATCTGCGCATGGAGCGCACCGGCCTCGTCGCCCAGCTCGCCCATGTCCCCGAGCACCACACAACGCTCCCCCGGACAGGCCGCCAGGACGTCCAGAGCGGCCTGAGTCGATGCGGGATTGGCGTTGTAGCTGTCGTCCAGCAGCCGGGCGCCGTTCAGGCCAGGCAGCGGCGTGAGACGGCCGCTGACGGGATGCACCCGGGCAAGCCCGCCGAGGATGGCATCCACAGGGATCTCCGCCGCCAGGGAGGCGGCCGCGGCGGCCAGGGCGTTCATGGCGTTGTGGCGCCCGGCGAATGCCAGCGACAGATGCCGTTCCTCGCCGGCCAGCCGGAGGGACAACCGGTCCGGCGCCTTCCAGACACCACCGACGTCCGCGGGATGCTCCAGTCCGAAAGTGATGATGCGGCGCGCCCGGTTGAGCGTCCGCCAATAGTCGGCATAGGGGTCGTCGGCGTTGATCACCGCCACGCCGTCCGCGCTCAGCCCCTGGAAGATCTCGCCCTTGGCACGGGCCACGCCCTCGATGCTGCCGAATCCCTCCAGGTGCGCGGGACCCGCGTTGGTGATCAGCGCGACGTCCGGGCGTGCCAGAGCGGTGAGATAGGCGATCTCTCCGGCGTGATTGGCGCCCATCTCCACCACCGCGATGCGGTGGTGCCGGTTCATCCCCAACAGCGTGAGGGGCACCCCGATATCGTTGTTGAGGTTGCCCCGGGTGGCCAGCACGGGGCCGCTCTCGCGGGCAATGGCCGCCAGCATCTCCTTGACCGTGGTCTTGCCGTTGCTGCCCGTCAGGGCGATCACCCTGGCCGGCATCTGCGCCCTCCAGGCCTGAGCCAGCCGGCCCAGGGCGAGACGTGTATCGTCCACCACGATCTGCCCCAGGCGCGTGGGCAGGGCACGATTGACCATGACCCCGGCCGCGGGCAGGGCATCGTCCACGAAGGCATGCCCGTCCTGGCGCTCCCCTGACAGGGCCACGAACAACTGCCCGTGGCGCAGGCTCCGGGTGTCGGTGCTCACGCCTTCCGCGATGGCGTCGGGGCCCTCCACGTATCCGCCCACGATACGGGCGATCTCCGACAGGGCGAGGATCATCATGAGGGGGCCTCCGTGAGGCTTCGTGCCAGGGCACGATCGCTGAACGGGCGCTGCTCATCGCCGACGATCTGCACGGTCTCGTGGCCCTTGCCGGCCAGCAGCACCACGTCCCCGGGGGCGGCCCCGCGCCAGGCCTGTTCCACGGCCAACCGGCGATCCGGTTCCAGGCGCACCCGCTCCGGATGTTCGAAACCGGCCATCACCTGCCTGGCGATCTCCTCGGGATCCTCATGGCGGGGGTTGTCACTGGTCACCACCACGTGATCCGCGTACTGCTCGGCGGCCCGGGCCATCAAGGGGCGCTTGCCCGGATCCCGGTCGCCGCCACATCCGAACACGCACCAGAGACGCCCCTGGCAATGGGCCCGCAACGCATGGAGCACATGGGCCAGGGCGGCCGGGGTATGCGCATAATCCACCACCAGGCTTGCGCCGGAGGCCCCGGCAAAGCGCTCCATGCGGCCCGGCACCGTGCACACCCCGGACAGGCGATCCAGGGCATCGGACAGGCTCAGGCCCAGTTGCAGCAGGGTGGCCAGGGCCGCCAGCAGATTGTGCACGTTGAAATCGCCCAGCAGGCCGGCCTCAAGCCGGCCGTTACCCCAAGGGGTGTGCACTTGAAATGACACGCCTTCGGCCCGGAAGCGCACATCCGACGCATGAACGCAATCCTTCCCGGACACCGCCCCGCCCGTGCCGTAACCCAGGATCGACACGCGTTCCGCCAGGCGGTCCGCCAGCCGGCGGCCGAAGGCGTCGTCGGTGTTGAGGATGGCGGTGCCCAGCCCGGGCCACTCGAACAGGCGGGCCTTCGCCTCGGCGTAGGCGGCCTCGTCGGCATGGTAGTCCAGATGATCCCGGCTCAGGTTGGTGAGCACGGCGATGTCCAGGGCCACGCCGTTGATCCGTCCCTGCACCAGGGCGTGGGAGGAGACCTCCATGACCGTGTGGCGCACACCCCGGCCACGCAGATCCGCGAGGCAACGGTGCAGGGAAACCGCGTCCGGGGTGGTGTGTCCGGTATCGGCCAGCGCGCCGTAGACTCCGGCGCCCAGGGTGCCGATGACGCCGCAGTGTCCGGGCTCCCGGTCAAGGGCCTGCGCCAGAAACTGGGTCACCGAGGTCTTGCCGTCGGTGCCCGTGACGCCCACCAGTTTCATGGCCCGGGACGGGTGGCCGAAGAACCGGTCCGCCATTTCGCCCAGCCGCCAGGAGAGCTCCGGCATCGCCACGCACGGCACGGGCAGGCGGGCGGGCGGGGCTACGCCGGGGGCCGGTTCCCAGACCACCGCGGCAGCACCACGTGCCAGCGCCGCATCCACGTGAGCAAGCCCGTGGCCGCGGTGACCGGCCAGGGCAAAAAATGCGGCGCCGGGCTGGGCCCGGCGACTGTCGATGCAGAGGTCCGTCACCTGGGTGTCCTGCCCCGGCGGCACCGGGGCCAGCCCCTCAAGCAGGGCGGCGAGATTCCAATGTGAACGGGGAGACAGGGCTGGCATCATGCGGGGCCCTCCCCGGCCGAGACCCGCTGCAGTTCGGGCAGGTCATCGGGGGCGATGTCCAGCAGACGCAGCGCACCCTGCATGACGCGGGAGAACACCGGCGCAGCCACCTGCCCGCCGTAGTATGCCTCCCCGGTCGGTTCGTCGATGGTCACCACCATCACGAGGCGCGGCGCGCTGGCCGGCGCCATGCCCGCGAACACCGACACATAGCGGTCCTCGGCGTAGCCACCGGCGCCGCTCTTGCGCACGGTGCCGGTCTTGCCGGCGACCCGGTAGGCCTCCACCGCGGCCCGGTTCCCGCTGCCCTCCGGCGCCACCGCCGCTTCCAGCATCCGTCGTATCCGCTGGGCCGTCTCGACCGCCATGACACGCTCCGGGTCACGCACCTGCTGACCCATCACGAACCGCGGCGCGGGCATGAGGCCGTCGTTCGCCAGCGCCGCGTAGGCCTGGGCCAGTTGCAGCGGCGTGACGGACAGCCCGTAGCCGAAGGCGAGCGTGGCGCGGTCCACCTGGCGCCAATAGAAGAAGTCACGCAACAGGCCCGCCGCCTCGCCAGGGAAACCGCTGCCGGTGCCGCGCCCCAGACCGGCCCGGTGGAATACGCCCCAGAGCGCTTCCGATTCCATGTCCAGGGCCAGCTTCGTGGCACCGATATTGGAGGACTTGGCGATGAGCGTGGTGAGATCGATGCGGCCGTAGTTGCGGATATCCCGGATGGTATGCCGGCCCACGCGGAACTGGCCTGGCGCGGTGTCCAGGAGCACGTCCGGGCGCACTGCGCCGCTTTCCAGCGCCGCGGCCACGGTAAAGGGCTTGATGGTGGACCCCGGCTCGAACACGTCGGTCACCGCGCGGTTGCGGGATGCTTCCACGCTCAGGCCGGCCCGATTGTTAGGGTTGAATGCGGGCTGGTTGACCATGGCCAGGATCTCGCCGGTGCGGGCATCCATCACCACCAGGGATCCGGCCCGGGCACCGTGGGCCTGCACGGCGGCCTTGAGCTCCCGGTAGGCCAGGTACTGGACCCGCTGATCCAGGGTCAGCGTCACATCCTTGCCCGGGCGGGCGGGCCGGATGTTCTCCACGTCCCGGATGACCCGGCCCAGGCGGTCGCGCAACACGCGCTTGGCGCCGGGCTGCCCGGTCAGCCGGTCATTGAACGCCAGCTCGATGCCCTCCTGCCCCTGATCGTCGATATTGGTGAAGCCCAGGACGTGGCCGGCCACCTCACCCATGGGGTAGTAACGGCGAAACTCCCGCTGCAATCCGATCCCGGGCACCCCGAGGGCCTGCACGCGCTGCGCCACGTCGGGATTCACATGACGGCGCAGGTACACGAACTCGCGGGAAGCGCGGTCGGTGAGGCGCCGGCGCAGATCCGCGGCGTCCAGACCGAGTTCCTGCGCCAGCTCGGCGATGCGCTCCGGCGCCTGAAGGGTCTCCCCGGGATTGGCCCACACGGATTCCACCGGGGTGCTCACCGCCACGGGCTCCCCATGTCGGTCCAGCAGCATGCCGCGGTGGGCCGGAATGGAGACGACCCGCAGGTGGCGCGCATCGCCCTCACCGCGCAGGAAGTCCTGCTTGAGGATCTGCAGGTCGAAGGCGCGCGCCACCAGCATCACGAACGCCAGGCAGAAGAGGCCCAGCACCGTGTTGCGGCGAATTGCACTCACCTTTTCCCGAGCATCCGACATGCAGTCACTCACTCCAGCAGGATCACGGTGGATCGGGCGTCCGGCAGGGTCATCTCCAGGCGCCCGCGCGCCACCTCTTCTATACGGCCGTGGGTGGCCCAGGTGCTCTGCTCCAGTTGCAGCTGACCCCACTCCACGTTCAACTGGTCCCGCACATCCGTCTCCGCCTGCAGCGCGGTGAACAACCCGCGGCTGTGGTGCTTGCTGTAGACCACGCCGAGGGCCGAGCCGATCACTGCCAGAAACAGCAGCGAGAGGCCGAACAGGCGCAGGTTCACGGCAGCCGCTCCGCCACCCGCAGGACGGCGCTGCGCGCGCGGGGGTTGTCCGCCAACTCGGCGTCCCCTGCAC
>SKOF01000009.1 GCA_007120155.1 Thioalkalivibrio sp.
CCTCATGTCGAGCCTGTATGCCCGGGAGCCCCGGAACACCCGAGGGCGGCACTTCGGTTTCATCATCCTTACGAATGTGGTGTTCATCGCCCTGCTTCTGGCCGTGTGGATGCCCATTATCCTGGCACTGGCCGAACTATGACTCGCACCGTCGTCATTACCGGCGCCAACCGCGGCATCGGCCTGGAGTTTGCCCGGCAGTATGCCGCCGAGGGCTGGCGCGTGTACGCCACCTGCCGGCAGCCCGAACGTGCCATGGAACTCAGTCAGCTCGCGGCCGCGAACCCGGGGCTTGCAGTGCACCCGCTGGACGTCAGCAACGCCATGCAGATTCGCGCCTTTGCGGCCGTCCTCGGCAATGAGCCCGTCGACCTGCTGATCAACAATGCGGGCACCTACGGGCCCGACGGTGTGCGCTTCGGAAACACTGACGAGACAGGCTGGATCGACAACTTTCGCACCAACGTAATCGGCCCTATGAAGATGATGGAAGCCCTGGCGGACAACGTGGCGGCGAGCGAACTGCGGCTGATTGCCTCGCTCAGCAGCAAGATGGGCAGCATGGCGGACAACGGCTCGGGCGGGGCGTACATCTACCGCAGCGGCAAGGCGGCGCTCAACGCGGTCATGAAAAGCGCCGCCATCGATCTCGCACCCAGGGGTATCACCGCCGTGGTGCTTCACCCGGGCTGGGTGCGCACGGCCATGGGCGGGCCGAACGGGGAGATCGACGCCGACACCTCGGCCCGTTGCATGCGCGAACTTCTGGCAAGGGTGACACCGGACGACGCCGGAAGCTTCTTCGACATCGACGGCAGCATCATCCCCTGGTAACCGGCGCCGGTGGCCGTGTTCCCCGGCCCCGCCGCTACGTGAGCTACCGATAGACGAGCATCATGTGGAAGGCGAGGACCTCGTGTACGGCCACCGCATCCGGCCCGAAGGGCAGCCCAGGATTGGTGAAACGGACCTTCTCGCGCCCGACGTACTCCAGACCGCCATCGATCCGCCAACGGCCCGGAAGCCGATAACCGAGGCCAAGGGTGTAGGTGTGCCGCGCGATGGCCGCCAGCAGGGGGTTCATGTGCTGCTGGGGGACCGGGTTGCGTCCGTAGTTGTAGCCGGCCCGGAGAATCAGCTTGTCGGACCAGTCGTAGGCCATGCCGAGCGCGATTACATACTGGTCCCGCCAGTTCATGTCGGACTCCGCCGCGAGGACCGGGGGGGCATCGGGATCGTCCGGCGCACCCGCCGTCAGCGTGGTGCGCTTGACGGCCTTCGACCAGTCCAGCCAGTTCAGCTCCGCGGCGGTGAGCAGCCGGGGGGTGGGCCGGAAGGCGACACCCACGCCCAGTTCCTGGGGCAGATCGGTCCCCGTCGCACGCACGTCCCGATAGGTCACCTTGCCCAGACCCAGGGCGCTGAAATCCGAGGTCAGCGTGCCGCCGTCCATGGACAGGTCCACACCGGACGTGTAGGCGAGCCCCAGCGAGACCCGCTCCGAGGGCGTGATCATGGCGCCCAGCTTGAACCCCGGTGTCAGCACGTCCATGTCGCTCAGTGCATAGCCGAAGAAGCCCTCCTCCGGCGCGCCGCCCTCATGCACCGAGGTGTCGGGAAAGATCCGCTGGTTCAGGTCGGCGTAGAAGAGCGAAACGCTGCCGCCCAGCGCCACCGTCGGGGTGGCCTGCCAGGCGAGCCCGGTGGTCAGTTTTGCGATGCGGAAGGCGGCCGAGAGCTCGTCCTCTGTGCCGAAGGCGGTGGTGAGATTGCGGAAATCGTTGCCCGCGCCCCCCTGGGCAAACAGCCCGATACCCACGGTCACGGGACGATCAGGCAGACGGCGGGCATATCCCAGGCTGCCCAGCAGGATGTTGCGATTGGAGACCTCCGCATCGTTGCCGAAGCCGTCCCGGTGGCGCACATCCAGGGCATGGGCCACGGTGTGATGCATGTCCATCTGCCGGTCGGCGATCTGCATCAGGCCGGCGGGGTTGGTGTTGAGGGCGCTGGTGTCGCGGGCCACCGCCAGGTCGGCCCCGCCCATGGTGATGGACTCCGCGCCGAAACCGATCAGGTTCAGACCGTTATTGGCCGCGACCGGGGTCGCCAGGCACAGCACAAGGGTGGCCGCAACGACGGCCGGAATCGGGCGCCTCGTCATCAGGGAATTCGCCTGTCTCGATGAAAGGAAGTGGACCCGGGGTTACCCGCGGGCCGCAGGCATTATTGTCGGTTTTTCTTACAGGATCCAGCCCGCATATCTCACCACCGTTCGCAGCTAGGGCATCGGGATGCCGCCTTGACGGGGTGCACCGGGCGAAGGGCGACGCATCGCCCGGGGGACCGGGCACCTACGGAATCAAACACGGACCTTCATTCATCCTTCCCCCTTCATCCTTCCCCCTTCTTCCCCCCCACCCAGCTCACCCGGTAGAGGTCCAGCCGCCGGTCGTGCAGGTTGCGCACGCTGCCGTGCTCGCGCAGATCCTTCAGATTGTGCAGATCCAGGTCCACGATGAGGGTCATCTCGGTGTTGGGGGTGGCCTCGGCGGCGATGCAGTCGTGGGGGAAGGAGAAATCCGAGGGGGTGAACACAGCCGCCTGGGCATACTGCATATCCATGTTCTCCACCCGGGGCAGGTTGCCCACGCTGCCGGAGATGACCACGTAGCACTCGTTCTCGATGGCGCGGGCCTGGGCGCAGCGGCGTACCCGCAGGTAGGCGTTCTTGGTGTCCGTCCAGAAGGGCACGAACAGGATCTGCAGGCCCTGATCGGCCATCAGCCTCGGCAGCTCCGGAAATTCCACGTCGTAGCAGATGAGGATGCCGATCTTGCCGAAATCGGTCTCGAACACCCGCACCTGGTCGCCGCCCTGCATGCCCCAGTAGGACTGCTCGTCCGGGGTCGTATGCACCTTGTACTGCTTGTCCCAGGTGCCGTCGCGCCGGCACAGATAGGACACGTTGAGCAGGGCCTGGCCCTCGTACTCCGGCATGCTCCCGGCAATGATATTGACGTTGTAGGCCAGCGCCAGGCGCACCATTTCCTGGCGAACAGGTTCCGTGTACTCCGCCAGGTGACGTATGGCTTCGGCGGGGTTCTCCTGGTTGAACTGGACCATGAGCGGTCCGTTGAAGAACTCGGGGAAAAGAATCACGTCGGCCTGGTAGCCGGAGACCGCGTCGACGAAATACTCCAGCTGCTGGAAGAGGTCATCGAGGCTCGGCATCGGCCGCATCTGCCACTGCACGGCACCCACCCGCACGGTCTGCTTGGCGCCGCCGATCAGCTTCTCCTTCTCCTCGTAGTAGATGTTGATCCACTCGATGAGTGTGGCGTAGGCCTGGGACTCCGTGTCATCGGGCATGTAGCCCGTGATGATCCGGCGCACGTGGAAGTCGTTGGAGAGCTGGAAGGTCAGAATGGGATCGTAGAGCTCCTTGTTCTTCACCTGCTCCACGTACTGCTGGGGTGTCATGTTTTGGCGGTACTCCGCGTAGCCGGGGATGCGCCCGCCGGCCACGATCCGGCGCAGGTTGAGCTTCTCGCACAGTTCCTTGCGGGCATCGTACAGCCGCCGCCCCAGGCGCATGCCCTGGTAGTCGGGATGGACGAAGACATCCACCCCGTAGAGGGTGTCGCCGTTCGGGTCATGGGTGGTGAGATAACCGTTTCCGGTGATGGCCTTGTAGTTGTGACGATCACCCCAGCGGTCGTAATCGACGATCATGCTGATGGCTGCGGCCACCAGCCGGCCGTTGTCCTCGATGCAGATCTGCCCCTCGGGAAAACGGGAGATCTGTGACTCGAACTGCTCCCGGCTCCACGACCCGTCCAGTACCCGGTAGACCTTCTCCATGATCTCGTGCACGGCCTCGTAGTCCTCGGGCCGGGTGTTGCGAAGTTTCAGACGGTGTTCGTCGGCCTGAACGGTGTCGTCGGAGTCATCGACCATGGGCAAACCTCTTGCGGGGGCGGGGACAGTTCAGCATGGCTGAAGCAGGGATGAGAGGTGACGACAGGCAGCATGATCCCCCGTCACGGGTCACCGCGGCAACCGCATGGGCACGCTTCGCTTTGCCCATCCTACGGAATACAGGGCAGACCGTAGGATGGGTCAAGCGAAGCGGACCCATGCCGACCGGATAATGACGAGTGACGACATCAGTTCTGCGCTGCCATTTGTCACTCGTCACTGACGCATCGACCATGGATGTCTCGCCGGGCGGGTTGCCATGCTCTCAGCATAGCACTGCGACGGAGAGGGGTGAGGGGTGAGAGGGAAGGCGCAGGTACGCCCCACACCTCACGCCTCACGCCTTACTCAACAATCAATCTTCCGGCTCATACCCCAGGTTCGGCGCAAGCCAGCGCTCGGCTTCGGCGGGCTTCATGCCCTTGCGCCTGGCATAGTCGGCGACCTGGTCGCGGTTGATCTTGCCCACATTGAAGTACCTGGCCTCGGGGTGGGCGAAGTACCAGCCGGAGACGGCGGCGGTGGGCAGCATGGCGAAGCTCTCGGTGATGCGCATGCCGGCATTCTCCACCGGATCGAGCAGATCCCAGAGCAGACCCTTCTCCGTGTGTTCCGGGCAGGCGGGATAGCCGGGCGCGGGCCGGATCCCCTGGTACTTCTCCTTGATCAGGGATTCGTTGTCCAGCGCCTCGTCCGGCGCGTAACCCCAGAACTCCCGGCGCACCCGTTCATGCATGCGCTCGGCCAGGGCCTCGGCAAGGCGGTCGGCGAGCGCCTTGAGCATGATGGCGTGATAATCATCATGAGCCTCCTCGAAGCGCTTCACATGCTCGTCGATGCCGATGCCGGCGGTCACCGCGAAGCCGCCCAGGTAATCGGGGATGGCCGTGTCCCGCGGCGCGACGAAATCCGCCAGGCACTGGTTGGGACCCTTGCCCCGTCGCTCGGTCTGCTGACGCAGGTGATGCAGGCGCATGAGCGGCTGCTTGCGGTCTTCGTCCCTGTAGAGCTCGATGTCGTCGGTCTCGACACTGTTGGCCGGGAAAAAGCCGATGACGCCGCGCGCCTTCAGCCAGCCCTCGCCGATGATCCTGTCCAGCATGGCGGTGGCATCCTTGAAGAGCTTCTTCGCCTCCTCGCCCACCACTTCGTCCTCGAAGATGCGCGGATAGGCGGCATGCAGTTCCCAGGCGTGGAAGAAGGGTGTCCAGTCGATGTAGTCCTTGAGCTCCTCGATCGGATAATCGTCGAAGCGGACGACCACGCTGTCGGGGCCATAGGGGTGCAGCACGGTGATGCCGTCGCCGGCAGGCTCCGATTCCAGGACCCTGGGACGCGGCGGCTCATAGCCCTGCCAGTCGATGGGGGCACGGTTCTCACGCGCCTGTTCCAGGGTCAGCCATTTCTGGGTCTTCTGCCGCCCGGCGTGATTGACCCGCACCTCCTCGTAGTCGGCACGGATCCCGGCCACATAGTCGTCGCGGGTACTTTCGCTGATCAGATTCTGCACCACGCCCACGGCCCGGGAGGCATCCTTCACCCACACGGTGGGGCCGGAATAATGGGGCTCGATCTTCACCGCCGTATGGGAACGGGACGTGGTGGCACCACCGATGAGCAGCGGCAGTTTCATGCCGAGGCGCTCCATCTCCTTGGCCATGTGGGACATCTCCTCAAGGGAAGGCGTAATCAGGCCTGAAAGACCGATCACGTCCACGTCCTGCTCCACGGCCGTGTCCAGGATCTTCTGCGCGGGCACCATCACCCCCAGGTCGATGACCTGGAAGTTGTTGCACTGGAGCACCACGCCGACGATGTTCTTGCCGATATCGTGCACATCGCCCTTCACCGTGGCCATGAGC
>SKOF01000506.1 GCA_007120155.1 Thioalkalivibrio sp.
ATGAGGCGTTCCATCTACCGGGAACTACATGACAAGCCCCGGAAGCAAATCAAAACTGACCTCTTCGGCATACCAATCAGACGCCAATGAAAAAGACCATAGGCACTAGGATAACTGACCGGCGCCAGGAATGGAAAAAGGCCCAACGGTTGCGCAAATCCGTACATCAAGCAGAACAGGCTATTAACAGGCTTGAAAAAGCCTTTGTGTTAATCCGGGAACTTTCACGGAGGCCCAAATGACAAAACAGGAAATCATACAGGAACTAGCCCAAACCAGTATCTGGGACACCCGCAAATTGTATGACCTTATCCGGGCAGCCCAGCAGGTAATGAAACAGGACCGGCCTGTGCAGGAACGGCTCCTTGAATTGCTGGAGTTCTCCTGCCAAAAATACGGGGTGACCGTGGAGCAGGCCCGGAGCAAAAGCCGTGCCCTGCTCCCCAATCTCTGCCGCATAGACTACATACAGCGGGCATACCGGGAAACCCCTTGTAAGTCCCATGAGATAGGGGCCATCATTAACCGCACCGGCAGCACCGTCCGGAGCCATCTATACAACAGTCATACGGAGGCTACATGACCGACCAGCAAAAGGCCAACCACTGGGTAAAGCAGATTGACAACTATTTGGAAAACACCCGCAGGCCAAATCTGCCCTCCACCCTCAAAGGTATTCGCAGCACAATCAAACAAACCGGAAGAGTGACGGACCGGCAAATACAAGCCATTAAAAACATCAGATGGGGTAAGATGGATGAGAATACAACCTACAAAACGGGAACTGATTGAGCTGTTTATCCGCAAGACCGGATACCAGCCCAATGTAGACAATCCCGTGACATTCAATGAAAAGCTGCTACACAGAAAAGTATATGGGGCCGGCACTGAAAAGTCCCTTATCGTGATGCTCACAGACAAGCTGAAAGCCCGGCTGTATGTGGAGCAGTACCTGGATGAAAGGCCCCACCCAATCCTGCTGATTCCCTGCGCCCCGGCTATGCGGGACCGGAGGCCCCGGAAGTATCCGGTGGTGCTCAAGCCCAACAACAAATCCGGCCAAACCAAAATTGTTCGCAATGCCCGGGACTGGCGCCCCACGTATGACCGCATAATGCGGCTCAAGGCCCATGACTATGGATGGCAGAAAGGTGAGTGGAACTATGCTGAAGTGGAGTTTGAAATATTTGTGGAAATGTTCATCCCCCAGTTCACTGAATTTCACCTGTATTGCTTCTCCGGGGAAGTGGGGATGGTGCTGGTGGTAGACCCCTATGAACACCTGCCGGACCGGCCCACCAGCCGGGGTCCCAACGGCATGTCCCTGTTCCGTCCCAACGGGGCCTTATTCATGGCCGGGATTGAAGACAGGCCGGTGACGCATAGTTCCTTCCCGGTGCCCAGATACATAGTGGACCGCATGGTGGGCATAGCAGAGGAGATGACCCGTCAACTCAGCTTTGTCCGGGTTGATTTTCTAGTCACCCCTGAGCACAAAATCTACTTTTCTGAATTCACATTCTTCCCGGCATCTGGGCACTACCGTTGGCACCCAAGGGAGTTTGATGCGTATCTAGGAGGATTTTGGAAATGAAGCATGCTGTAATTATCCGCATGGAATTCAAAACCCAGTGATTATTAAAACATCAGCATCTTATAAACAACTAAATGAAAACCGGAAGCAGTGGTTGAATCTGATACCCTGGGACCAGTACAAGAAGGAATACCTATGAGAAAATACACAGGACTCAGGGCCGCAAACTATAACAAAGACCGGGCCCACAATAAGGCCTTCCGGTGGCAGCAGGAGGTAGTGAAAAAGATACTGCTGCGGCTCCAGCCCCGGCAGGTCCTGGATGCCCCGGTTGGTACAGGAAGGTTTTTTGAAGTGTACCAACAATTTCCTTGTAAGGTACTGGGCATTGATATCAGCCCGGATATGCTAGAGCAGGCCCAGTCAATACGGCCTGAAAACGTACTGCTGATACAAACTGATTTGTTCAAAGTGGAGTGGCCGGAGTTTGTGGTGTCCACTAGATTTTTTGGCCACTTGAAAAGCAGGGAGAACAAAAACCGATTCCTGTCCAAAACGCAAAAACAACTGTTATTCAGTCATGGGCCGGAAGCCTATGAATTCATAGCAGAAAACAATTTGGAGGTACAGGAAACCTATGAGATGGGAGATGGAAAACATTGTATCACACTTGTTGAAAGAAGCCGGAGCATTCACCCCAGAACTCATTAACCGGGGAAACCATAGGACCGTATGGACCACGGAAGACCCGGGGACCGTCCTGAAGCTGCCCCGGTACAACACCCGGTTTGATGCCTATGCCGGACTACACAAAAACCTACAGGAGTGGATGGTGTGGCAAATGGCTAGCCCCCGGCTGCGTCTATGGTTGTGTAGACCGGTCCGGCTGGACTATGGGGGACTGGCCCTGATTATGGAACGGGGGGACCCCATACCCAAGGGGGAACTACCGCAAAAGGTCCCGGGAATTATCGCCAAGAATGACAACACGTATCCCAACTGGGTGAAGGTCCGGGGGCTGTACAAGCGCTGCGACTACCACACCTTTTATGAACCCATTATGAACCGCAAAATCAGAAAGGAGAAAAATGAAGGCAGTGACGGTATCATTTGACCAAGCCGGAGATAATTATGAACGGCTGTTGCGGGCGTTTGAAAAAAGCTGGAAGGCCAATTCAGACATCCCCTTACAAGTCCACCGCATAGCTGCCCCGTCACTGGGTCCCCGGCACAAATCCTTCTATTGGAATCACCGCAAATTGAAAGTGTGGATTGACTCTTTTGACCAGGATACTATTTTCGTGGACTGCGACATGCTGTGTATGGGGAATATCCGGGAAGGCTTTGACCTAGTAAGGCACATTGGCTACACGGACCGTCTGGGGGACAAATACCCCTTCAACGGGGGGGTGGTCTTTGTGAAATACAATTCCCGTTCCTTGAAGTTCCTCAAGGAGTGGTACAGGGTAGACGGACTGATGCTCAAGGATGAAGCCCTCCACCTAGAGTACCACCCCCGGTATGCCGGGCTGAATCAGTCTTCTATGGGGTGGATGTGGGAAAATGGGTACAGAAAAAAGATTGCTGTACTGCCGGACATTTACAACAAATGCGATGACTGGGCAGGTTGGGAGGAGGCCAAAATGATTCACATAAAAGGAAGGCTGCGCAAGGCCTGTTTACAACCACTGGTCCGCAGGCGTCAGTACCGGGGGAATGCCCGCATACAAGCCATCAGAAAAATTTGGAAACGTTATGATTCAATGTGAGTACCTTATTGCCCACGTCCTGTTCGGTCAGGAACCCATCTGGCAGACCCTATCCCGGGGCCTTATCCGGTCCATCCACCGGAACACCTCCGCAAACGGCCTGAAGAAGCAGGTTCAGAATCCCGTCATGGGGAATCTCACCTATGCCCAGCCGCAACATGTGGCGAATTTCAACAAACTTGCCCACTGGAGGAAGATTGTGCATCAGGCAGATTGCCCCCTAGTATTGGTGGATGCGGACTGCCTGGTGCTAGGGCAGGTGGACTGCGCATTTGAGAAGGAAGACCGGGACATCATACTGACCAGCCGGGGGGACAAGTGGGTGAATGCCGGGGTGGTCTTTGTGCGCCCCGGGGAAGTGGCCCAAAGGTTCTTTGATGAGTGGGTCTGGGAAGATGAGCAGGTGCTTTACAGAGGGAGGAAGGAACGCAAGCCGGACACCCCCTATCACATAGTGGGGCAAAACCAAATCTCACTTTGGAATATCTACCGGGATTGGGAGCAGCATATTGGGTGGGTGGATTGTGAAACCTACAACAGCTGTGAGGACCGGTACTGGAGGAATCATCAGCTGGCCAAAGTGATTCACGTCAAATCTGCTCTGCGCGTAGAACTCAAAAAAGCCCTGATTGGGCGGAAAGTCCGGAGATATCCGGAACTTGTGGGCCGGATAGCCTCCTATTATGACGGCCTGTCGTCATAACCTGTCGTTCCCCCAATGAACGATTCCCGGGCTGTATCTAGACATGCCTAGACTAAAAAACACGGGAGGCCCGCAATTTCAAGCCGCACTGAAACTAGATACGGGTCAAAGTCCTTGTATTCACCTAGATACACCCGGTCTGTGGGGACGGTGTACATGGAAAGGGCTTCAGCCAGAGGCTCTGCGGACCGGGCCGCAATGCGCAGGGTCTTCCCATTGAGGACCTGCCAAGCCTTCCACGCCTGATTACACCCCCAACCCGGGCAGGTCAGGAATCCATCCTCCAGGGACCACTCCATCACCCCCCGGGCATACTTGGCAGCTACCGGGGACACCTCAAATATTTTTGCCGGGCCCAGCCAGGTGAAAGGTCCTTTGTTCATCCGCAGTCCGTCCCGGTAGGTGAACCAAATCCGGCTTCCTTCATACCATGCTAGCCCACACAGGTCATGCTGCTCCTTGACCCCCGTTCGGTACAGTTCAGCCAGTTCCTGCCGGACCAGCTTGCCGACAGACCAACGGAAGCCCTGCCGGTGGGTGAACACGGCATAACAACAGGCCGGATTCCCCACCATACGGGTAATGATTTCGTCCCGGGTCATTCCTCAGGCTCCAGGTACTCTTCCTTGACTTTCCGTTGCTTGGAGATGACAAGGATGACCCCTATGATACTGGCAACGGCCACGGAGATGGCTTGTATCAGTTCCGGGGATATGGCAAAGCCCAGGACCCCAAGCAGGGTGACAATCCCGGCCCAGGTGGTCGGCTCCTTCAGACGGGCCTTGACCCATGTGAGTGTGGTTTTATTCTCAGGCATATTATTCACCTTTGGTTTGTTGTTTTTGGTTGTGGTTATGAACTCATACAGAAGCCGGATGGCTGTCTGTACTCTGTGTAGTGCCGGGTGCCGTATGGACAGGACTAGACCTACAAGGCTGAACACGACGGCCAGCACCCGTTTGCGTAACAAATCCCGCCGTATTTTGCCAACAAAGGACTGAAGTGCCTTTTTGTAGTTCACCGGCTCTAGCCACTCCTGAGGCATCTCCACTTCTGTGGTGGGCATCTCTTCCGGAGTGACCTTGCCGGCCCATTCAATTTCATCCCCTTGCCTTTCCGGGAGATGGGGAGGAGCAAGGACCTCAATTTCAATCTCCTGCCCCAGACACAACGCATACAGGTCCTGCATTGCGTCCCAGCTGCGGCCCACCCCGTCTACCTTCCGGGTCAGGCCGACCCCGACGCATCCTTCAAGCTGCCAGGCCCAGTTGGCTACATGTAGCTGAATGAAGGTCCTGCCCGGTACTCCAATCAGCTCAATCACGTTTCCGTTGGATGGGCTCACCCGGGTGAAGGCCTTGTACACTCCCGGGGGAATACAGCTGACATAGGGCTCATTGTCCTTCCAGGGACGTTCCACCGTGTACCCACTCCATATTGGGGACATTTCCGGAAGGGAGATATGCCCCAGCATAGCCTCCTCTGTTTCTAGAATCCGTTGTAATTTTATGCGTATCATCAGTCACCCTCCCTTTTGCCAAAATAGAAGTAAACAACCGGGGTCACTACCGGGACCCAGGGGGCAGCTGCCTCCATAAACGCAAGCGCTTTGTCCAGCAAGGTAGGTTCCGGAGGAGTGTTGTATCCAAACATGATAATCTCCCCGGGGGCAAACTCCTTCACCCCGGTAGCAGTCAGGGCCTGCCATATCAGAAGGGCCATCAAAGCCAATAGTGAAAGGACCACTACTGTCTTGAAATACTTTGGGGGGTTCCACCACTTCCGGGGGAACCGTCTGCGGGATTTTGGAGCCTTGTTCATAGGTATCCTGAAGGTG
>SKOF01000201.1 GCA_007120155.1 Thioalkalivibrio sp.
CCCTAACCCCTAACCCCTTCCGGAGATCCCATGATCCACAGCATGACAGGTTTTGCCCGCCGCGAGGCGGAGGGCCCGCAGGGCACCCTGGCGTGGGAGCTCAAGAGCGTCAATCACCGTTACCTGGAGGTGAGTCTGCGCCTGCCGGAGGCCTTTCGTGCCCTGGAAAGTGCGGTGCGCGAGCGTGTACAGGGCCGCCTGAACCGAGGCAAGGTGGAGGTGTCGCTGCGGTATCAGCCGCCCACCGGCGGAGAGGCGGGTCTGGAGGTGAACGAACCGCTGGCCAAGCGGCTCATCGAGGTGTGCTGTGAAGTGGAACACTGGATGATGAACTCGGCGCGTATCACGGCGCTGGAGATTCTGCGCTGGCCGGGCGTGATGCGTGAGCCTGCGCCGGACATGGACACCCTGCAGGGCCAGGCGCTCGGGCTGCTGGACGATGCGCTGGATGAGCTTGCCGCCACACGCGCCCGCGAAGGCGAGCGCCTGCGAGAGGCCATCGAGACGCGCTGCCGGACGGTGGGGGAACGGGTGGCGCAGGTGCGCGGCCGCCGCCCGAAGGTGGTCGAGGCGCTGCGGGAGAAGTGGCGCACACGGATTGCCGAGCTGGGCGTGGACATGGATCCGGGCCGGCTGGAGCAGGAACTGGCGTTGCAGGTCCAGCGCCTGGACGTGGACGAAGAGCTGGATCGGCTGGATGGCCATCTGGAGGAGGTGGCGCTGATCCTGGAGCGCGACGAACCGGTCGGCCGGCGGCTGGACTTCCTCATGCAGGAGTTCAACCGGGAGGCAAATACCCTGGGTTCCAAGTCCAACGACATGGAGACCACCCGCGCGGCGGTGGAGCTCAAGGTGCTCATCGAGCAGATGCGTGAGCAGGTGCAGAACGTGGAATGATGCGGTGGCCACCGTGTAACCCGCTGTTCCGTTTTCGCCGGGCGTGGCTCCGGGCTCCGCCCCCGGTGTCCCGGGCTGCCCGCCCCGGGATCGTATCGGCCCACCGGGCGCCCGGTGGTCGTGGCGGCGCGGCCGCCCGGACACTGACCTGGATCAAGGAATGCCCCCCGGAACGCTTGAAATCCCCGCGCCCGCCCCAATCGTGGAGCACATGGAAAGAAACCCCAACGAACAACCCGGGTGGCGCGAGCGCGCTCACCCGACCATACGGAGGTCATGACCATGGCAATGATGCGATACGAACCCTGGAGCCTGTTGAGTCAGCTCAACCGTGAACTGGAGCGTCTGCACCCCGCCGGGGCGGACGCGGGCGAATCCGCCGCCACCAGCGACTGGGCGCCAGCGGTGGACATCCGCGAGGACAAGGATGCCTACGTGCTGCACGCGGACATCCCCGGTGTGGACCCCAAGGACATCGAGGTTCACATGGAAAACGGCGTACTCACGATTCGTGGCGAACGCAAGTCCGAGACCACGGAAGAGCGTGAGAACTACAAGCGCGTGGAACGGGTGCGCGGCAGCTTCTACCGCCGCTTCACCCTGCCGGACACCGCCGATGCGGAGAAGATCTCCGCGAAGAGCATGAACGGCGTGCTGGAAGTGCGTATTCCGAAGCAGGAAACCGTCCAGCCCCGCCGGATCTCGGTTGAGGGCTGATCCGAAGGGTGCCATGCGCCCCTTCCCCCGGGGTGCATGGCCCGTGTCCATGACTGCGCCGCGTCGTCACGCGGCGCTCTTGTTTGCGCTATCGTAGACGAATCATGGAATTCAAGGACTACTACAAACTTCTGGGCGTCTCCCGGGACGCGAGCCAGGATACGATCAAGAAGGCCTACCGAAAGCTTGCGCGCAAGTACCATCCGGACGTGAGCAAGGAGGCCGATGCCGAGGAGCGTTTCAAGGAGATCAACGAGGCCTACGAGGTCCTGGGAGACGCCGGGAAACGCCGTGCCTACGACGACCTGGGCAGCAACTGGAAGTCCGGGCAGGATTTCCGCCCGCCCCCGGGGTGGGAGGATATCTTCGGCGGCGTGCGCGCGGGCGGCGGCCGACGCGCGACGGCCGGTGTCGGTGATGCGGAAGGCGACTTTTCCGATTTCTTCGAGACATTGTTCGGGGGCGGATTCCACCGCGCCGGCGGCCGCCGCCCGGGGGGCGGGTTCCAGGCCCGGGGTGCGGACCAGAACGCACGAATCGAGATCACCCTTGAGCAGGCTGCCCATGGCGGCGTCATGTCCGTGCAGCTGGGCAATGGCCGAAGGCTTCAGGTGAAGATTCCGCCCGGGGTCACCGAGGGCCAGCGCATCCGCCTTGCCGGCCAGGGAGGCCCCGGGGCGGGCGGCGGGCCCGGCGGTGACCTGTACCTGGAGGTCTCCATCCGGCCCCACGCCCGCTACCGGCTGGAGGGCCGGGACGTGCACATGGACCTGCCGGTGACCCCCTGGGAAGCGGCCCTGGGGGCGACGGTGAATGTGCCCACGCTGGAAGGCCGGGTTGAACTGAAGATTCCGCCGGGCTCACAGTCCGGCCGGCGCCTGCGCCTGAAGGGCAGGGGGCTGGCGGGCCGGCCGGCGGGTGATCAGTACGTGACCCTGCAGATCGTCACGCCGCCCGCCGACACCGAGCAGGCCAGGGCGTTTTATGAACGCATGAAGAAGGACCTGCCATTCGAGCCGCGGGAACACCTGAAATGAAGATTCAAGGTTCAAGATTCAAAGGTGTCCGGGGCCAGGCAGCCTTCCCTTTGAATCTTGAATCTTGAATCTTGAATCTTGAATTTTGAATCCGGATTTGGAGTTGTCCGCCGGGAGGCGTCATGGAGATACTCAACACCGTGCTCTGGACCGTGTTCTACACGGTGTCCGGCATCGGGGTACTGATCGTTCTGACCGGGGTGGTGGAGGGTGCCTGGCGTTTCTCCCTGCTGCGTCTGGATCGTCATCCGGGCCATGCGCGCCTGATCATGGAAACCGATCTCATTCGCGAGCGCATGGGTGCGCACCTGTTGCTTGGGCTGGACTTCTTCATTGCTGCCGACATCATTAAGTCCACCTTGGCGCCGACCTGGGAGAACGTGGGCGTACTTGCTGCCATCGTCGCCATTCGTATCGCACTCAGCTATTTCCTCTCCCGCGAGATGGAACAGACCCGCCGCGAGCGCAATGAACTCAGCAACGAGAAAGACCTCTGAACTTCCCCCGGGTACCGTCAGTCACAGGGGCAACTGACCGTACAACCGAGGGTGTGTTCTCAATGCGTCGAGTGTGCCGGTATCCCCTGAGCCTTGCCTTGTGCTGTCTGCTGCTGGTCCTTGCGCCGGCGGCATCGGCCACCCTGCCCGCCGCCGTGGATGGCGAACCCTTGCCGACGCTGGCGCCCATGCTGGAGCGCACCGTGCCCACGGTGGTCAACCTGTCCACCCGTGGGCGGGTTGTGGAACAGAGCCCGCTGCTGGACGATCCGTTCTTTCGCCGCTTCTTTGATCTGCCCCAGGCGCCTCGGGAGCGCCAGGTCCAGGGTCTGGGCTCCGGCGTGATCCTGGATGCGGAACGCGGCTACATCCTGACCAACTATCACGTGATCCGGCGGGCCGACGAGATCGTCGTCACTCTGTATGACGGCCGCCGGCTGGACGCCGAGGTGGTGGGTACCGACCCCGCCACGGATCTGGCGGTACTGCGCGTCGAGGCAGACCACCTGGAGGCGGTGAAGGTGGCCGACTCGGATGCCTTGCGGGTGGGGGATTTCGTGGTCGCCATCGGCAATCCGTTCGGGCTGGGGCAGACCGTCACCTCCGGGATCGTCAGCGCGCTTGGGCGCAGCGGTCTCGGCATCGAGTCCTACGAGGATTTCATCCAGACCGATGCCTCGATCAATCCGGGCAACTCCGGCGGCGCCCTGGTGAACCTGCGCGGCGAACTGGTGGGGATCAACACCGCCATCCTGTCCCGGGGCGGCGGCAATATCGGCATCGGCTTCGCCATTCCCGTGAACATGGCCCTGCAGATCATGGAGCACCTGGTGGAGCACGGCGAGGTGCGACGCGGGCGCCTGGGCGTGATGGTCCAGGATCTGACCCCCGACCTGGCCCAGGCCTTCGGCATTCCCCAGACGCGGGGTGCGGTGATCAGCCGGGTGGAGCCGGGCTCGGCAGCGGATCGGGCGGGCCTTCGGGAAGGTGATGTGGTGCTTCAGGTCGACGGGCGCGCCGTGCGCAATGCCAGTGAGATGCGCAATATCATCGGCCTCCTGCGGGTCGGCGCCGAAGTGGAACTGGAGGTGGTACGCGACAACCGGCGGCACACGATCACCGCGCAGGTGGCAGAGATCGAGATGACCACGCTGGAGGGCGGACAGATCAGCCGGCTTCTGGACGGCGCCGGCTTCAGCGACATCCCGGAGGATTCACCCCTGTATGGCCGGGTCCAGGGGGTGCTGGTGGCGTCATTGGAGGGTGGCAGCCGCGCGGCGCGCGCCGGTCTGCGCGAGGGTGACGTGATCCTCTCCGTCAACCGTCAGCCCGTGACCGGCGTCGAGGACATGCGCCGCGCTCTGGACGGTGCGGGTCAGCGCCTGCTGCTCAACATCCGCCGCGATGAAGGCGCGTTCTTCCTGCTGCTGCAGTAGGCAATAGGAAGGGCGGAGAGTGAACTGGGAAGGGTGAATTGGGAAGTGGGAAGTAAAGTAACGGGTTTTCACTTCGCACTTCCCAATTCACCCTTCTCACTTATCCTTCCGTGTTCCTCGCCACCCAGCGCGTTTCCCCGTCCCCGAGCGTCTCGCGTTTCCAGAAGGGGGCGCGGTGCTTGAGTTCCTCCATGAGGAATCGGCAGGCCTCGAAGGCGGCCTGGCGGTGGGCGGACCAGGCGGCGGTGAGCACGATGGGCTGGCCGGGTTCGATGGCGCCGACGCGATGGGCGATGAGACAGTCCTCCAGCGGCCAGCGCCGGCGGGCCTCGGCGACGATGTCCTCCAGATGCCTCTCGGTCATGCCCGGGTAGTGCTCGAGCGTCATGGCGCGCACGTCGTCACCTTCGTTGAAGTCCCGCATGGTGCCCACGAAGACTGCATTGGCGCCGAAACGGCCGGCGGGCAGGCGTGACTGGTAATCGGCCAGCAGGGTCCAGGGATCGAAGGGCTTCGGGTGCAGGGAGACGCTCACGGATCAGCCGCCGGTGACCGGGGGAAAGAAGGCCACTTCGTCGCCGTCGCGCACCGGGTGATCCCCGTCGGCGTATTCCTGGTTGATCGCGATCAGTATCCGCTCGGGCATGGTCCGGTCCGGCACGGCACGGGCCCAGACGCCGGCGGCGGTGTCGGCGTCGCCGGCCTCCAGTCGATCCTCGCCGCGCCCCAGCTGTTCCCGAAGACTCGCGAAGTAACGTACGGTGATGGACATGATTTGGGTTTACACTCTGTACTGTTGCGAAGCCTGAAGGGAATTATACCCCCTATGAGTACGCTGACCCACTTCAACGCCCGAGGCGAAGCCCACATGGTGGATGTGGGCGAGAAGTCCGTGACGCACCGGGTGGCCATCGCCGAGGGACAGATCAGCATGGAGCCGGAAACCCTGGCCCTGATCCGTTCGGGCAGCCACAAGAAGGGCGACGTGCTGGGCATCGCCCGGGTCGCGGGCATCATGGCGTCGAAGCGGACCGCCGACCTGGTGCCGCTCTGCCACCCGCTCGCCCTGACCCGCGTGGAGGTGGAACTCTCCACGGCGGATTCCCCGCCCTGCGTGCACTGCCGCGTCACCGCCGAGACCCGCGGGCAGACCGGGGTGGAGATGGAGGCCCTCACGGCGGTGCAGGTGGCCCTGCTCACGGTCTACGACATGTGCAAGGCGGTGGACCGGTTCATGACCATGGGCG
>SKOF01000594.1 GCA_007120155.1 Thioalkalivibrio sp.
GGGCTGTGGGCCTGCATCAAAACCCGGACCCCGTTCGATGCCTCGGCACTGTTCAGCGATCAGCACCTCCGTAAGGCTTGATCGGGTACGGAGTATCTACGGTTGTTCCTGGAGACCATGGTTTCTTGGCGAGCTTCGCGCCTTTGCGAGAGAAATATTCTCTAAAGTTCTTCGTGATCTTCGTGTGCTTCGTGGTTAACACACAATACAAGCCTCACCGAACCCGCGGCACCCAGCGCATCACCTTCTCCACCACTTCGCCGTTGAGGCGCGCCTCGGCGGTGAACTGTCCGAGATAGGCCTGATCCTCCTGGCGCAGTTCGTAGCAGTTGGACCCACTGATGTCCATGAGCACCGCGGGAATCCCGACGGCCCGGAAGGCCGGGGCGCGCTTGAGATAGAAGTTGCTGCAGCACATCCCTACATACCCCGGCTCGCCGGCGCGCCCCATCTCCTCGAACACGGTGCAAAGATGCTCGTAACGGGTGATGGTGACCACACGCATACCCCGTTCGCGGGCCAGCCGATAGGCGTCGCCCACCTCGCACCGGCCGCATTCGGGGCAGCCGTCCCGGTGACGCCACTTGCACCAGGCCGGCTTGGCGCAGTACGGCACCAGCATGACGGTGGCCCGCTCCAGGATCTGCCGGACCGCATCCGCCCCTTCGGCCGCATGCACCATGAGACTGTTGGCCTGTTCAACACTCAGTCCCATGGACTGCCCGGCCACGCGGTTAAGCGCCTGGCGCAGGAGGCGATACAGATCCTCTACACCGAATCCCAGCAGCTGGACATCATGATCCTGCAGGTAGCGGCGCCATCGCGCCTCGGCGGCGCCAGGGGACGCCACCGTCAGTTCCCGGGCCAGATCCGCCAGCAGCGTGGGCGGCGAGACATGGACAGCGCCGGCCAGTGTGGCGGATACGATCCGCCGCCCTGCGGTGTCGGGGTCCAGGCGCAGGTGCAGCACACCGCCCGGCGTCGCTTCAAAGGCCTGCCAACTGCGGTCGCGCTGCGCGTCCCAGTCCTCGGTCAGCCCGGCGGGTGCCGGGCCGGGCGGCAGCGCCTCCGGCGCCTCGCCCGGTAGTCCGAGCAGGCTGAACGCCTCAAGCAGAGCGCACTCCAGGGCATCCTGGATCGCCGCCATACCGGGAACGTGGTCCAGCCGTTCCGTCAGCGTGGTGAAGCGCTGCCGGGCGCTCTGCACACCGGCAGGGCTGAGTTTCTCCCGTGGTGCACGCAGCACGGTGAGCAGGGTTTCCGTTTCCACCGGCTCCACCAGCAGCACCGCCTGATAGAGCACCGCGTCCTCTTCCAGGCACAGAAAGCCCGCCCCCAGCTTCCGGCCTCCGGATTCGAGATCGTTGGGGGCGCGGCAACTGGCGGTCACACCCAGCCAACCCAGGGCGCGGACCACGGCGCCGTTGAAGCGCGCCATCAGGCCGGTGAGCGAATCCTCTTCATTCAGCCACGGCCGGGGCAGCGAGAAACTCAGGCAGCACTGCCCCGGGTCCAGGTACAGGGCGCCGCCGCCGGTAAGGCGCCGCACCACGGGGATACCGTTCTCCCGGCAGTAGTCTTCCCGCACCGCATGGCAGAGCGCCTCGTCCCGGCCCAGGCTGGCGGTGGGCAGGTACCGGTGCAGCCTCAGCTGTGCAATCCCCCGGGCTGAACAGTCCTGCAGCATGGCCCGGTCGATACCGACCTGCCGCGGTCCCGGCGCGGGACCTTCCCGCCACACCCGGCAGGGGCGGGTGTGGCGCATCACTCGGGCCGGCCCCGCCAGTCCATGCCGGCACCACCATGCCAGTAACCGTCACAGAACCCCGGATACAGCCCCGACACACGGGCCATGGCCTCGTCCGCGTCGAGCCGCCCGTCCGCACAGGACCGGAAGGCCCGCACCACGGCCTCGGTGCCTTCCGGCTCCGGCGAGATGCGCAGCACCTCCACGCCGAGATCCCGCAGGGCGGACATCTCCCCCAGGAGGTTCACGGGTTCCGCGGACTGCAGCTGGATGCCGTTGATGGTGAGAAATTCCTGCCCGTCCCGGGTGGCAAGGGGCAGACCGGCCGGATCATCGCGGCAGGCCAGTTCGCAGGCGTCCTTGGGCCGATTGTGCGCGCGGGCGGTGAAGCACCGGGCGGAGAAGGTCAGCGGCAGGCGGCCGAACACCATGACCTCGGTCTCGAGCCCCGCCGGACGGGCCTCGTGCAGGGCGGCCAGGGTGTCTCGGGTCAGCTCCACGGGCGCAACCCAGCGCACCGCGCCGAGCTCCGCCAGCTCCGCCAGCGTGCCCGGATTGTAGGTGTTGACGTGGGGCCCGGCGATGAAGGGCCGGCCCGCCAGCAGTCCGAGGGCGGTCGCGTCGTTGGCCTCCATCGGGAATCGGCCCTGCTTCACCTGCCGGCGCAGCGTAAGGCGTTCGGAATCCGCCTCCAGGAGCGCCAGGGTGGAGAGCACCACCGACTTGCCGGCGGCGGCGAGGGATTCACCCACTGCCAGCCAGTCGTCGAAGCGCAGTTCACGGCGCTTGGAACAGACGGTTTCGCCCAGGTAGACGATATCCACGGGCCAGGTACGGACCGATTCGTAGAAGGCCAGCACCCGCTCCCGGGGCCAGAAGTACTGCAGCGGGCCGAGCGAAAGCTTCATTGCCATGCCCTGTGAAAGGCACCCAGGGTGTGGGTGCGGCCCTCGGCCATGTCGGCGAGCGCGGCGGTCCATTCGGGACGGGGAACGAAGAGTTCCGGGTCCGCCTGGCAGGCATCCAGCGCCTCACGCATCACCCGGGTCACGCGGCCCACGTAGGCGGGGCTGCGCTGGCGTCCCTCCAGCTTGATGGCCCGCACGCCCAGGTTGAACAGCTCCGGCAGGATGTCCAGGGTGCTCAGGCTGGTGGGCTCCTCGATGGCATAGAAGACCTGGTCACGAACCTTGAATCGGCCTTTGCACACCACCGGGTAACCGGCGCTCTCGCCCGCGCCGAAGGTGTCGATCAGCACACCGTTCAGGCGCGCCTCGCGTCCCGTCGGGGTCTCCTGCCAACGCACCGCATGGGCGGGCGAGCACACGCCGCAGGAGTTGGGGGATTCGCCGGTGGCATAGGACGAGAGCATGCAGCGTCCCTCCACCATCACGCACAGGCTGCCGAAACCGAACACCTCCACGTCCACCCCGCAGCCGTCAATCACTTGCGCCACCTGTTTGATCGACAGTACCCGAGGCAGTACCGCCCGCCGGATGCCGTAGCGCTCGCGGTAGAACTCGAGTGCATCGCTGGTGGTGGCCGAGGCCTGCACCGAAAGATGCAGGGGCAGGTCCGGGTGATGGTCGACCGCATAGCGCATCAGCCCCATGTCGGCCACGATCAGGGCATCCACACCCTCGGCTGCGGCGATATCGACCACCTCGGTGGAGGACGCCCAGCCGTCGGGCTGCGGATAGGTGTTCAGGGCCATGAACACCTTGACGCCCAGGGCCCGGGCATACGAGATTCCCCGGCGCAGGGTCTTGACGTCGAAATTGAGCCCCGGGAAGTTGCGCGCATTGCTGCGCCCCTTCAGGCCCACGTAGACGGCGTCGGCGCCGTTGTCCACAGCGGCCCGCAGTGCGGGCAGCCCCCCGGCCGGGCAGACCAGTTCCATGGGCTGGGTCGTCATAGGCTGTATACCTCGTGATTCGTGAACTCCGGAGACCGGTTCAGGCACGTCGCGCCGTCCCGCGTCAGGCACCCCCCCTGCCGGGTGCCGCGCCGCGCGAGCTCGGCCTCGATGGCGTTGAGCACCCGCCACTTGCCGCTGCACCAATGCGGCGCCAGCAGCAGCGGGGCTCGGGCAGTGGCCGTGAGGCGGTGGAAGATCACCTCGGGCGGCGTCATCTCGATCAGGTCGGCGGCCGTGGCCACGTAGGCCTCCCGTGACCAGGTACGGTATGCGCCGGCCCGCCAGTCCTGGGCGAGCCGGGTGCCGCGCACCACGTGCAGGGGATGCAGCTTGAGCCCCTCGGTGCCGGCCTCCAGCACACGGCCCAGGGTTTCGCGGGCGTGAACGCCGGTTTCCCCCGGCAGACCGATGATCAGGTGAGTGCACACATCGAGACCCCGGGCGTGGGCACGGTGCACCGCATCCAGATACTCCGCGAAACCGTGTCCCCGGTTGACCCGCGCCAGGGTTTCGTCGAAGGCGGATTGCAGGCCCAGTTCCAGCCAGATGGCATGGCCGCGGTCCCGGTAGGCCGCCAGCAGATCCAGCACCGGGTCCGGCACGCAGTCGGGACGGGTGCCGATGGCCAGACCGAGGACCCCGGGCTGCGCCAGGGCCTCGTCGTACAGGGCCCGCAAACGCTCCAGTTCCGCGTAGGTGTTGGTGTAGGCCTGGAAGTAGGCCAGGTAGTGCCGCGCACCGGTGCGCCGGGCGATCACCGCACGGCCCGCGGCCAGCTGCCGGGCCACGGCACCACCGTCATATCCCTGGGGAGAGAAACTGGCATTGTTGCAGAAGGTGCAGCCGCCACGCCCACGGGTGCCGTCCATGTTCGGGCAGACAAAGCCCGCGCTCACCGTGAGTTTGTGTACCCGTGTGCCGTGACGCGCCCGAAGCGCGGTGCCCAGGGTATGGACCCGATCGGTCAGCGCCATGGCGTCATGCCGGCCGCCCCGGAGTCCGGATGCTGCCGGAGCGCGCATTGCCTGTGGCGGCATGCCTGCATTGATCCGCACTGAACATGGAGTCCACTCTGATGGCCGGGTTCCTGATCCCGCCCATTCCAACCCGTCGGGAATGCGCCTGCCATGACTTCGATCAACTGAACCCGGAGCAACCTGCGGGAAACGTCACTGAACCGGGCGCTTTGGGTGCATAATTTGCAGCACAGGTACCGTTGTTGCTGAGACACACGACCCCATCCGGGGCGGCGGGCCCGGCACGCGGGCACTTGTGCGCGGCCCCCCGGATACACCAGACTGCCGGGCTTCGGGATCGACGAAGCGGCACAGATGAGGCGTCACTCCATGCATGCACCCATACCCCTGAGCAGCCGTGCCCTGGCACTGCCCGTGGACACGGCGCTGCGTGTCCTTCCGGATGCGCTGCACACGCGATTCTTCTCTATCCTGATCAACCACTTGCTGAAGGGGCAAGCCCTCGCGGACGAACTCGGACCGCTGGAGAACAAGCGCATCTGCCTGTCGGTGGCCGACACCGGCAACGAGATCGCATTTCTGGTCCGCGCCAACCGGACGCACGCCTATCGTTGCCGGGATGACCGGGACTGGGACGTGCGCATTCGGGGCCGTCTGCGGGATTTCTGGCGCCTGGCGGCGCGCATCGAGGATCCGGACACCCTGTTCTTCCACCGGGATCTGGAACTGGAGGGCGAAACCGAGGCGGGGCTTTATCTCAAGAACCTGCTGGACGGGATGGAGTTCGACTGGGAGGGCCATGTACGGGCGGTGCTGGGTTCCGGGCCAGGCGGCGTGCTGATCGCGGCCGTACGCCGGGCAGGACTGGACCGCATGGCGCAGCGCCCGGGTATTCCGCCAGCCGTTACCCGCCGGTGAGGCCGACGCCCACCCCGGTTGCGTCGTGTCAAGGCACCCCCGTGCCCTGATCGGGCATAATCCCACCATCCCCGGAACCCTTACAGGAGTGCGCATGAACAGGGAGCAGGAAGACCTCATCGAGCTGTACACCCGCCCGGAACTGGTAGCCTGCACCGTCTGGCTGCACGGACTCGGCGTGAACGCCACGGACATGGACGCCATCATCACCAACATGCAGAAGTCACGCGAACTGGGCCTGCATTACCTGGCGCCCA
>SKOF01000432.1 GCA_007120155.1 Thioalkalivibrio sp.
GCCCTGATGGCGTCCGTATACTGTCCCTGGAGGCTTGCCAGCTGCGTGCGCCGCGCCGCCTGACGACGGGCCTCTGCCTCCCGGGCCAGGCGTTCCTCCTCGGCCCGCAGGGCGGCCTGCCGCCTTGCGTCCTCGGCCCGGCGTTCCTCTTCCAGCCGACGCTGCCGTTCTTCCTCGGCCCGGCGTTCCTCCTCGAGCCTGCGCTGGCGTTCCTCTTCGGCCCGGCGCGCCTCGGCTTCCGCCTGGCGCCTGGCCTCCTCCTGGCGGCGCTGCTCGTCCTGCGCCCTGGCCTGCGCCTGGCGGCGCGCCTCTTCCTGACGTTGGCGCTCGGCCTCGGCCTCCGCCTGGCGCCTGGCCTCTTCCTGGCGGCGCGCCTCCTCCTGCCGCGCCTGTTCCTGGCGCTGGCGTTCGGCCTCCTCGGCCCGGCGCCTCTCCTCCGCCCGGCGGCGTTCGGCCTCGATGCGCTCGCGCTCTGCCGCACGCTTGTCCTCCTCGATGCGGTCGAAGGTGCGCGCATCCACGGCCACGGCCTCGATCACCCGATGGGCATCGGGCTGATGCACCGCCACGTCCAGCACCGAGGCCTGGCCCCGCGGCGTGAACTCCAGGCCCAGCAGCATGGCCAGCAACAGCAGCAGGTGGACCAGCGCAACGGCGCTCAGGATTCGGGGATGATCTTGCAGCGTCTGCCACATGGCATCAGTCGCCCGCCTCCGCGGGATCGGTAATCAGCCCCACCCGGGCCACCCCGGCGGACTGCACGGTCACCATGGCATCCACCACCCGGCCGTAGTCCACGTTGCGGTCGCCGCGCACATAGACCTGGACCCCCGGTCGCTCGGAGAGCAGTCCCGAGACGATCTCGCCCAGCACATCCCGTTCCAGGGGCACGTTCACCTGCGGTCCCTGATTCAGGGTCACCTGCCCGTCCCGGGCGACGGTCACCACCACCGGCTCGCCCTCATCCGGGTCCGGTTCCATGGTCTCGGCCTGGGCCTGGGGCAGGTCCACCTCCACACCCTGCTGCAGCAGCGGCGCGGTCACCATGAAGATGATCAGCAGCACCAGCATCACGTCGATGAAAGGCACCACGTTGATCTGGGACATGGGGCGGCGCCGGCGCGCCGCATCCTTGGCTAGCGCCATACGCGCCGCTCCCGGCCGGCTGACTGTCCGGCACGCATCACACGGCCTCCTCGGTGGCCGGGGCCTGGCGTTGCAACAGCGAGGTGAACTCCTCGGTGAAGTTGTCGTAACGGGTGACGATGCGGTCCACATCGTCGGAGAAGCGATTGTAGGCGATCACCGCCGGGATGGCCGCGAACAGGCCCAGCGCAGTGGCGATCAGCGCCTCGGCGATGCCCGGTGCCACCATGGCCAGCGTGGCGGTCTGTGCCCCGGAGAGCCCGATGAAGGCGTGCATGATGCCCCAGACGGTACCGAACAGGCCGATATAGGGGCTGGTGGAACCCACGGTAGCGAGAAACGACAGATAGCTCTCCAGCCCGTCCACCTCTCGGGAGACGGCAACGCGCATGGAGCGCTGGGCGGATTCCCCGAGGGTCACGCCCCGTTCATGACGCTGCTTGCGCCCGCGCAGGAACTCCTTGAAGCCGGCAACGAACACATGCTCCAGCCCGGACACCTCGTTCTTGCGCCGGATGCCCTCGTAGAGATGGGCCAGGTCGACACCCGACCAGAAGCGTTCCTCGAACTCGTCGGTGGCAACCCTCGTGTCGCGCAGCACGCGCCACTTGATGATCATCACCGTCCAGGACAGCACGGAGGCCACGACAAGGATGAGCATCACCAGCTGCACGATGAAGCTGGCCTCGAGAATCAGGCGATACAGGGAAAGATCAACGCTCACGTGTCTCGGCCTCCAGGGCTGACAGGGCTTCGAGGATATCGTCCGGGACGCTGCGGGGCCTGAAACTGCCGGCATCCAGACAGGCAATCTTGACCTCCCCGCGGCTCAGCAGTTCCGGCGCGGACCCGGTCGCGGTCCTCACGACCGTCTGTGCGAACTGCAGGCTGGCCCGTCCCATGGACCCGATGGCCGCGGTCACCTCCAGCATGTCGTCCAGACGCGCCGGGCGGAGGTAGTCCACTTTCACGGAACGCACGGCGAACAGCAGGCCGCGCTCCTGCACGAGCCGGGCCTGATCGAATCCAAGACATCTGAGCCATTCCGTGCGGGCGCGCTCCATGAAGCGCAGGTAATTGGCGTAGTACACGACCCCGCCGGCATCCGTGTCCTCGTAGTAGACGCGCACCGGCCAGACGAAGGTTCTGTCTGTCCGCGACATGTTGCTGGATTGCACGCTCATGGACACGGGGCTCGATCACACTTTGTCTTCACCGGCGTCGCCGGGGGCCGGGCTGAACAGGTCTCCGGCCACACCCGCACCCCCGGGCACGGCCAGGCCGAAATAGCGATACGCGTTGCCCGTGGCCATGCGTCCCCGCGGGGTGCGCATGAGAAAGCCCTGCTGGATCAGGTAGGGCTCCACCACGTCCTCGATGGTGCCGCGCTCCTCGCCGATGGCCGCCGCCAGGCTGTCCACACCCACCGGCCCGCCGTCGAACTTCTCGATCACCGCCAGCAACAGGCGGCGGTCCTGGGCATCGAAACCCTGCACGTCCACGTCCAGGAGATCCAGCGCCCGGTCGGCCACCCCGGCGCTGATCACGCCGTCGGCCTTCATCTGGGCATAGTCGCGCACCCGCCTCAGCAGCCGGTTGGCGATGCGCGGCGTGCCCCGGGAGCGCCGGGCGATCTCGACGGCACCGGCCGGTTCCAGCTCCACGCTCAGGATGCCGGCGGCACGCTGCACGATGCGGGTGAGATCCTCGGTGCCGTAGAACTCCAGCCGCTGCACGATGCCGAAGCGGTCGCGAAGCGGGGAGGTGAGCAGCCCGGCACGGGTGGTGGCCCCCACCAGGGTGAAGGGCGGCAGATCCAGCTTGATGGAACGCGCCGCCGGTCCCTCGCCGATGACGATGTCCAGCTGGAAATCCTCCATGGCCGGATACAGGACTTCCTCCACCACCGGCGACAGGCGATGGATCTCGTCCACGAACAGCACGTCACGGGGTTCCAGGTTGGTGAGCAGCGCCGCCAGGTCTCCCGGCCGCTCCAGCACGGGCCCCGAGCTGTGGCGCAGGTTCACACCCAGTTCGTGGGCGACGATATGGGCAAGGGTGGTCTTGCCGAGCCCCGGCGGACCGAAGATCAGCACATGGTCCAGCGCCTCGGAACGGCCCCGCGCCGCGCCGATGAAGATTTCCATCTGTTCGCGCACCGCCGGCTGGCCCACGTAGTCAGCCAGCCGCCGGGGGCGGATGGAATTGTCAGCCACCTCGTCTTCCCTGGAACCTTCTGCGGTGATCAGACGTTCAGACATGGCCAGTCACTGGGGACCAGAGTCGAGATACAAGAGGCAAGATACAAGAAAAGACATGAAAAAAGAATGGCAACCCAATGTAAATTTGCAAAATATCAGGGCACTCGGCCGTAGCCCTGGCCCGCCGTCACACGTAATCTCTGCCGTCCCGTAGGAGCGGCGACCCCGCCGCGAACAGCCGGGCCCGATCAAACTCCGCTTCGGCCCGGGGTCGGGCCTCCTACATTATCGAGGCGCGCGATGCAGGCCGCCCCCTGACCCGTCACTTCAAAGTCGCCTTCAACGCCAGCCGGATGAGGTCCTCGGAGCGCTCTGCCTGGCCATCCACGGCGCTGATCAGCCTGCTGGCCTCCTGGGGCCTGTAGCCCAGGGACACCAGGGCCGAGACCGCATCGCTCACGGGATCCGGTGCTGCCGCGGCGGCCGCCGCCTGCTGGCCGCCCGCCACGGCGGCGGTGGCCGGCAGCGACGCGAGACGATCGCGCATTTCCACCACCAGGCGCTCGGCAGTCTTACGACCGATCCCGGGCAAGCGCACCAGGGAGGCCGTGTCCCCGTTCATGACGCAGCGGGCGAAGTCTTCGGCGCTCATGCCCGAAAGGATGGCCAGCGCCATCTTGGCCCCCACGCCACTCACCCGGATCAGGCTTCGGAACAGCCCCCGTTCGGACTCACTGCCGAAACCGTAGAGTACATGGGCGTCCTCACGCACGTGCAGATGGGTATGCAGCGTCACCTGCCCGCCGGGATCCGGCAGGTTGTAGAACGTGGACAGGGGCGCCTCGATCTCGTAGCCGACGCCCTGGACCTCCAGCAGCAGGAAGGGCGGCTGCTTGCTCACCAGTTCACCGCGCAGGCGGCCGATCATCGCCGGGACCTCCGACGGGTGCCCCGGGTCCTGAAAGCCAGCCCCCGGACGCCTTCGGGCAACTGGCTGAGGGTCGCCCGGGTATGGGCGTGGCACAGGGCCACTGCCAGGGCGTCGGCGGCATCCGGCAGGGGCGCGTCCTTCAGGCCGAGGATCATGGTGATCATGTGCTGAACCTGTTCCTTGCTGGCGGATCCGGTGCCCACCACCGCCTGCTTGATGGATGCGGCGCTGTACTCCACCACGGGCAGTCCGCCGCGCACCCCGGCGCAGATTGCCGCACCCCGGGCCTGACCCAGTTTCAGCGCGGACGAAGGGTTGCGCGACACGAACACCTGCTCGATGGACAGCACATCCGGGGCATGGGTCTCCACCAGTTCGCTTACCTGTTCGAAGATGCGCCCCAGACGCACCACCAGATCCTCACGGCCCAGCCGGATGCAGCCGCTGTGCACATGGGCGCTTGTCCTGCCGTCACTGTCGACGATGCCGAAGCCGGTCACGAGGGAACCGGGATCAATGCCTAATATGCGCATGGAATGCGCAGTGGCAAGTGGCAAGTGGCAAGTGGCAAGGGAAGAACGACTCTTCCTTGCCACTTGCCACTTGAGACTTGCCACTGTTCCACCATCGCTCGCGAAACCCTCAGGCTTCCATGGCCTGCATCACTTCATCGGGGAAGTCGGCATTGGTATACACATTCTGCACGTCGTCCAGATCGTCCAGCATGTCCAGGAGCTTGAGCAGGGGCTGGGCGCTGTCGGCATCCACGGGAGCGGCGGTGGCGGCACGCATGGTCACCTCGCTGCGCTCGGGCTTGAGGCCCGCACCGGTCATGGCGGCACGCACGGTCTCGTAGTCGTCCGGGGCGGTCAGCACATCGATGGAACCGTCATCGTTGGCCAGCACATCCTCGGCACCGGCCTCCAGGGCCATCTCCATGATCCGCTCCTCGTCACTGTCGGGCGGATAGCTCAGGATGCCGTTCTTCTCGAAAAGGTAGGCCACCGAACCATCGGTGCCCAGATTTCCGCCGCACTTGGTGAATGCATGACGCACCTCGGCCACCGTGCGATTCCGATTGTCCGTCATGCAGTCGACCATGATCGCCACACCCCCCGGCCCGTAGCCCTCGTAGCGAAGCTCCTCGTAGTTGACCCCTTCCATCTCGCCGGCGCCGCGCTTGATGGCGCGCTCCACCGTGTCCTTCGTCATGTTGGCGTCCAGGGCCTTGTCGGTGGCCAGACGCAGGCGGGGATTCGCGTTCAGGTCCGAGCCGCCGAGGCGGGCGGCCACGGTGATCTCCTTGATCAGCTTGGTGAAAAGCTTGCCGCGCTTGGCGTCCTGGGCATTCTTGCGGTGCTGGATGTTCGCCCACTTGCTGTGTCCTGCCATGGAGGTCTTGTCTCTTAGCGTGATTCGATTTGGATTCGGGGATATTCGCGGCGGGGTCGCCGCTCCTACCGACACCATGGAGCACGTAGGAGGCCCGACCCCGGGCCGAATCGCCCGCCGCACCGGTCCGGGAACCCGGCGGCCAGC
>SKOF01000162.1 GCA_007120155.1 Thioalkalivibrio sp.
CCTAACGCCTAACGCCTAACGCCTAACGCCTAACGCCTAACGCCTAACGCCTAACGCCTAACGCCTAACGCCTAACGCCTAACGAACAGAAAGACCATGCCCGCCATCAATCGACTGAGTACCCGTGACCCCGATTTCCGCCAGCGCCTGGATGCGCTGCTGGCCTGGGAGGGTGTGTCCGACGAGGCCGTGTTCAACGTGGTACGCGACATCCTGGCCGCGGTGCGCCGCGACGGGGATGCGGCGGTGATGGAGTACACCCGCCGCTTCGATCGCCGGGAGGTGGCGAGCGCTGCCGACCTGGAGATCCCAGTCGCGCGGCTGCGTCAGGCACTGGACGCCATCCCGGCGGTTCAGCGCGAGGTCCTGGAATCGGCGGCCGTACGGATTCGTCGCTACGCCGAACGCCAGAAGGTGGAGTCCTGGCAGTACACCGAGGAGGACGGCACCGTGCTCGGCCAGCAGGTGACGCCGCTCGACCGGGCGGGCCTGTATGTGCCCGGTGGCAAGGCCGCCTATCCATCGTCCGTGCTGATGAACGCCATCCCCGCCAAGGTGGCCGGCGTGAGAGAACTGATCATGGTGGTGCCCACACCGGGCGGCGAGGTCAATGAATTGGTACTGGCCGCTGCTGCCGTGGCCGGCGTGGACCGGGTGTTTGCCGTGGGCGGCGCCCAGGCCGTGGCGGCACTGGCCTACGGTACCGGGACCATCCCCGCCGTGGACAAGATTGTCGGTCCTGGCAACATCTACGTGGCCACGGCCAAGCGCATGGTCTACGGCACCGTGGGGATCGACATGATCGCCGGGCCTTCCGAGATCCTGGTGATCTGTGACGGCGAAACCGATCCCGACTGGATCGCCGTGGATCTGTTCTCCCAGGCCGAGCATGACGAGGACGCCCAATCGATCCTGGTCTCACCGGACGAGGAATTCCTTGACAGGGTGGCGGAAAGCATGGACCGGCTCATGCCGGAGATGCCCCGCGCGGACATCATCCGCACATCCCTCGAAGGCCGCGGGGCGCTGGTGCACGTCAGGGACCTGGATGAGGCGGTGGAAGTGGCCAACCACGTCGCCCCCGAGCATCTGGAGCTGTCCGTGGCACAACCGGAGGTGCTGGCGGCGCGGATTCGTCACGCCGGCGCCATCTTCATGGGCCGCCATACCGCCGAGGCCCTGGGGGATTACTGCGCCGGACCGAACCACGTGCTGCCCACCTCGCGTACGGCGCGCTTCTCCTCGCCGCTGGGGGTGTACGATTTTCAGAAGCGCTCCAGCCTGATCCACTGTTCCGCCGAGGGAGCTTCCACCCTGGGTCGCATCGCTTCGTCGCTGGCCCGGGGCGAGGGCCTGGTGGCCCATGCGCGTTCGGCGGAATACCGCATCAAGTAAGGCCCGGACATGAACGATGCCACCAACGAACTGGTCGGCCAGTGGATCCGGCCGGGCATCCGCGCGCTGGCCGCGTACCATGTGCCGGATGCCACGGGACTTGTGAAACTGGACGCCATGGAGAATCCCTACCACTGGCCGCGGGAACTGGTGGACGCCTGGCTGGAAGTGCTGCGCGGGGTGGCGCTCAATCGCTATCCGGATCCGCGTTCCCCGCAGCTGATCGACACCCTGCGCAGAGTGGCCGGGATTCCTGCGGAGCAGTCGGTGATCCTGGGCAACGGTTCCGACGAATTGATCCAGGTGATCATCATGGCGCTCGCCGCGCCGGGGCGCGTGGTGATGTCCGTGGAGCCGAGCTTCGTCATGTACCGCATGATTGCCGGTTATGCGGACATGAACTACGTGGGTGTAGCTCTCGGCGAGGATTTTGCCCTGGACACGCCCGCCTTCCTGGCCGCCATGAAGGCGCACCGCCCGGCCGTAGTGTTCCTGGCCTATCCGAACAACCCCACGGGCAACCGTTTCTCCCGCCCGGACGTGGAGGCCGTCATCCGGGCAGCGCCCGGGCTGGTGGTGCTGGACGAGGCCTACGCGCCGTTCGCCGATGACAGCTTCCTGTCCGATCTTGGCCGTTATCCCAATCTGGTGGTGATGCGTACGGTCTCCAAGCAGGGCCTGGCCGGGCTTCGACTCGGGTACCTGTGCGGACCTGCGGCCTGGTTGTCGGAATTCGACAAGCTGCGCCTGCCTTACAACATCAACGTGCTCACCCAGGCCAGCGCCGACTTCGCGCTTGCCCATCACCGGGTGCTCGACGAGCAGGCCGCTGCCATCCGCCGCGACCGTGAATCCCTGGCGCGGGCGCTGGCCGCTCTGCCCGGCGTCACTCCCTATCCCAGCGAGGCCAACTTCATCCTCTTCCGGGTACCGGTGGGGCAGGGGGATGCGGTGTTTCAGGGCTTGAAGGACGCGGGCGTGCTGATCAAGAACCTCTCCGGCCAGGGAGGCGCACTCACCGACTGCCTGCGCGTCACCGTGGGCCGGCCGGAGGAGAATGGGTGCTTCCTCGCTGCGCTCGGAAGGGTTATTGGTCAGTAGTCAGTTGTCCGTTGTCCGTTGTGAAAGGCACAGAACAACTGACCACTGACAACGGACAGCCCTTACCGCCTCGCCGGCCGAGTTCCCACCTCGCTGCGGATCTCGATCTTCTCGCCGTCGCGGATGCCTTCCATGGGCAGGGTGTCGCCGGGGCGGGCCCGCGCGATGAAGTTGAGCGCGTCCTGGGCGTCGGTGACCCGATCGCCGCCGATGTGGGTGATGATGTCCCCGGGCTGCATGCCTGCGCGGCCCGCGGGGCTTTCGCGCAGCACGCCGGCGATCAGTACGCCGCGCCGGTCTTCCAGGCCGAACGATTCGGCCAGTTGCGGGGTGATCTCCTGTACCTCGATTCCCAGCCAGCCGCGCACCACCTGGCCCTGCTCGATGATCTGGGTCATGACGTCCCGGGCGAGATCCACCGGGATGGCGAAGCCGATACCATGGGAGCCGCCGGACCGGGTGAAGATGGCGGTGTTGATGCCCACCAGGTCACCGTGCGCATTGATGAGCGCACCGCCGCTGTTGCCCGGGTTGATGGCCGCGTCGGTCTGGATGAAGTCCTCGTAGGTGTTGATACCCAGGCGGCTGCGGCCCGTGGCGCTGACGATGCCCTGTGTCACCGTCTGCCCCACGCCGAAGGGGTTGCCGATGGCCAGTACCACGTCTCCCACCCGCAGGGTCGAGGAGCCGCCCACGGCGATGCTGGGAAGGTCCTCGTTGCCGTTGGCAATGCGAAGAACCGCGAGATCCGTATCGGGGTCCGTGCCCACGATGACCGCCTCGAGGCTGCGTCCATCGGCCAGCATCACCTCGATCTCGTCTGCATCGCGGATCACATGGTGGTTCGTGAGCACGTAACCCTGGGGGCTGAGAATCACGCCCGAGCCGAGGCTGGTCTGCGTGCGCTGGCCGGGCGTGTCGAAACGGTCGCCGAAGAAACGCCGGAACAGCGGATCTTCCATGAAGGGATGGGCCTGCTGGGTGACTGTTTTGCGGGTGTGAATGTTGACCACGGCAGGCGCGGCATGATCCACCGCATCCGCGTAGGACACCGGTCCTTCCATGCGCGGCCCGACCGCCGGTCCGTTCCCCTGGCGCATCTCCACCACCGGGCGGCTGTCACGCACGAGGTCGGGGAAGAAAATGACCATGACGGCGGCCGCGGCGATGCCGACCACCACCACCTGGACGAAGAATCGCGATAACCTGGACATGGATTTACAATAGCATGAGCCGTGTCCGGATGGTGGCGCGTCCTGAGCAAAAAAGGCGCTTTGCAGCGGAGGGCAAGGGGTCATGGAGAGGCCGCGTGGACGCTGATCGCAGCCGGCAGAGAGCCGGTTTCGGGTTCAGGAAGCGGCTGTGCGGAAAGGCCATGTCCGGGGTATCCCCTCCACGGCAGCGTGCGTTGACTTCAGCTGCGGGCGCATTCTTCACTGTTGCTCCTGCGGCTTCGGTTGTTTTCAGGAGTGAGGAGGTATACCCGCGGTGACCAGTATCCATGCGCTTGCCCGCCATGCGGACGAACTGCTCGAGGTCGGCCGATTCAGCGATTACTGCCCCAATGGCCTGCAGGTGGAGGGCGGGCGTCCGGTGCACCGCCTGGCGAGCGGAGTGACCGCCAGCCGTGCCTTCATCGAGGCGGCGGTGGCACGGGGCGCCGATGCGCTGCTGGTGCATCACGGCTATTTCTGGAAGGGCGAGGACGCCCGGGTGACGGGCATGAAGCGTGAGCGCCTGCGTCTGCTGCTCACCCATGATGTCAGCCTGCTGGCCTACCACCTGCCGCTGGATGCCCATCCGGAACTGGGCAACAACGCGCAGCTGGCCGCACGTCTGGGATTCCGGGTGGAGGGACCTCTGCGCGAGGACGGCGTGGGTCTTGTGGGAAGTCCGCCGGAGACCCTGGAAGGCGCCGCGCTGTGTGACCGCCTGGAGGCTGCGCTCGGGCGCAGGCCCCAGTGGGTGCAGGGCGGCCCGGTGATGATCCGGCGGATCGGCTGGTGCACCGGCGCGGCCCAGGGTTTTATTGAACAGGCGGCGGCACTTGGGCTGGATGCCTACATCAGCGGTGAGATCTCCGAGCAGACGGTGCACGTGGCCCGCGAGGCCGGCATCCACTACTTCGCCGCGGGTCATCATGCCACGGAGCGGGACGGCGCACGCGCCCTCGGGAGCCGGCTGGCCGACGTATTCAATCTTCAGCATGAGTTTATCGATATCGAAAACCCGGTATAAATCCGTGGCTTGCGCACACGCGCGCGTGCGCGTGCTTGACCTGAACACGCACTTCGGGAATCCTATCGCGTCTTGACGCGCCCGCCAAAGGACGGGGTGCGCGACCGTTTGTCCGGGAGCGCGCCCCGTGGATATCAGCCCGGCACCAGTTCGGGCGGCAGCACAAAGAATGATGATTACACTCTCAGTGGGAGATTTGTAATGGCTAACGAAGGCGTTAACCAGGGCCGGCGCCGCTTCCTGGTTGCGGCCACTACGGTGGTCGGAGGCGCGGGTGTCGTGGCGGCGGCGATACCCTTCCTGGCTTCCTGGCAACCCAGTGCACGGGCCCAGGCGGCGGGCGCACCGGTGGAAGTGGATATATCCCAGATCGAGCCGGGGCAGCTGATTCGCGTGGAATGGCGCGGTCAACCGGTATGGGTCCTGCGGCGCACCGAGGAGATGCTCGAGTCTCTGGACGTGCTGACGCCGCGTCTGCGTGATCCGGACTCCGAGGTGGAGAGTCAGCAACCGTCTTACGCCCAGAACACCCATCGCTCCATCAAGCCCGAGTACCTGGTGGTCATCGGGGTCTGCACGCACCTGGGCTGTTCGCCCGCGTTCCGGCCCGAAGTGGCGCCGGATGATCTTGGGCCCGAATGGCGGGGCGGCTTCTTCTGCGGCTGTCATGGTTCGCGGTTCGACCTGGCCGGGCGCGTATACCGCAATCTCCCGGCCCCCACGAACCTGGTGATACCGCCGCACGTCTACCTGTCCGACACCCTGCTGCTGGTGGGTGAAGACGAAGGAGCAGCCTGATGAGCAAGTCACTGACCGCCCTGGCGGGCTGGATCGATGCGCGCTTCCCCATGACCAAGTGGTGGAACGAGCATCTCGCCGAATACTACGCCCCCAAGAACTTCAACTTCTGGTACTTCTTCGGATCGCTGGCCATCGTGGTTCTGGTGATCCAGCTGGTCACCGGCATCTTCCTCACCATGTTCTACAAGCCGGATGCGGCGTATGCCTTCGCTTCCGTCGAGTACATCATGCGCGATGTGCAGTGGGGCTGGTTCATCCGCTACATGCATTCCA
>SKOF01000394.1 GCA_007120155.1 Thioalkalivibrio sp.
CGTCTTACGTCTTACGTCTTACGTCTTACGCCTCACGCCTTCCGCCTCACGCCTTCCGCCTCACGCCTTCCGCCTCACGCCTTCTTCAGCCACGGTCCAGCACGCGGTGCCGGGGGCAGCGGACCAGGTGATCGTTCACCATGCCCACTGCCTGCATGAAGGCGTAACAGATGGTGCTGCCGACGAAACGGAAGCCGCGCTTCTTCAGGTCCCGGCTCATGATGTCGGAAAGCGGCGTGGAGGCGGGGACCTCGGAAAGCCTGGTGAAGTGATGGATGACGGGACGTCCGTCCACGTAACGCCACAGGTAGTCCGCCAGCGCGTGCCCGTCCTCCCTGAGTTGGAGCACCGCCCGGGCATTGTCCACGGCGGCCTGCACCTTGAGGCGGTTGCGCACGATGCCGGGATCGGCCAGCAGACGCTCGATGCGCTTCGGCGTATAACGCGCCATGCGTTCCGCGTCGAAACCATCGAAGGCCTTGCGGTAGTGTTCACGCTTTCTGAGGATGGTGGCCCAGGAGAGACCCGCCTGGGCACCTTCGAGGATCAGCATCTCGAACAGGTGCCGCTCGTCGAAGCTCGGCACACCCCATTCCTCGTCGTGATACCGGACATAGTCGGGAAATCCGAGACACCAGGGACAGCGGGCATCGCGGTTGCTCATGAATCCACCCGGCGGGGGCTCACCGACACGGCAGCCCTCACGGACACCGTCAGCACTCGGTGATGCTCACGGCCAGACCGCCCAGTGCCGTTTCCTTGAACTTGGACGACATCTCCTGACCGGTCTGCTTCATGGCGGCGATGCAGTTGTCCAGGGGCATGAAATGCTCTCCGCTGCCATGCAGCGCCAGTGACGCGGCGCTGTAGGCCTTGATGGCACCGAAGGCATTGCGCTCGATACACGGCACCTGCACCAGACCCTGGACCGGGTCGCAGGTCATGCCCAGATGATGTTCCAGGGCGATCTCCGCGGCGTTCTCGATCTGTTTCGGGCTGCCCCCGCGCACCGCGCACAGGCCTGCCGCCGCCATGGCGGCGGCCGAGCCCACCTCCCCCTGGCAACCCACCTCCGCGCCGGAGATGGAACTCCGATGCTTGATCAGACCCCCGATGGCGGCCGCGGTGAGCAGGAACTCACGCGCCTGATCGACGGTGCCGCCTTCGTCATGCACGAAACGGTAGAGCACCGCAGGGATCACACCGGCCGCGCCGTTCGTGGGGGCCGTCACCACCATGTGGCCGGCCGCGTTTTCCTCGTTCACCGCCATGGCGTAGGCGCACAGCCAGTCGTTGACCGTGGCGTCGTTCGGGTTGTCCACGAGCTGTTCGTGCAGTGCCCTTGCGCGCCGGGAAAGCTCCAGCCCGCCGGGCAGGACACCTTCCGCCGCCAGGCCCGTGTGGATACATCGCCGCATGGCCTCCCAGATGGCGTCCAGGCCCTCATCGAGGGCCGTCCCGGTCATCACGGCCAACTCATTGGCGCGCTTCATGGCGGCAATGGACAGACCGCTCTGCTCAGCCATGCGCAGCATCTCGCGGGCCGAGTCGAATCCCCAGGGGCATGCGTCGGTCGACTCCATGGACAGCGGTGCCACCAGGCGGTGAATCTCCTCCAGCGTGCTGACGAATCCGCCGCCGATGGAAAAGCTGGTCTCCGAGAGCAGCACCTCGCCCGACGGATCGAGCAGTTCGAAGATCATGCCGTTGGGGTGTTCCGGCAAGGGTTCACCCCGATCGAAGGCGATGTCGGTCACGGGCGAAAAGCGGATGGCCTCCCCGCCGCCGGTCGGAATGACGCGGGTCTGCCAGATCGACTGCACCAGCGCATCCACGTCCTGGTCCGACACGTCGCGGGGTGTGTGGCCATGGAAACCCAGTGCAACGGCCCGGTCCGTTCCATGCCCCAGCCCCGTATAGGCCAGAGAGCCCTTGAGGGTGCAGCGCAGGGAAACCTCCCCGTTGCCCCCGTGCGTGGCGAGCCACTCGCGTGCCCGGCCCGCGAAGGCAGCCGCGGCCACCATGGGGCCCATGGTGTGGGAACTGGACGGCCCGATGCCGATCTTGAACAGTTCGAGCACGCTGATGAACATCGGGTACCTCTGCCGGGGGATGAATGTGTGGATCGACTGTAAACGCGGCGCGGGGTTTGGGCAATGGCGCCGTCAGGGCCTGCGCATCAGCACCACGTCGCCTTCCATGAGGTCGATCTCGAGGCCCAGGTGTCCGGCCAGCCACGCCATCACCCGCGGGCTGTAGAAAGCCACATGAGTCGGATCATTCTTGTAATGCCACTGATGAAACGCCCGGTCCTCGGGCACCATGCGGGTCATTACCCCAAGCCGGCCGCCGGATCGCAGCAGACCGGCCAGGCGCGTCCACCCCGCGGCCGGCCGGTGGAAGTGCTCCACGACTTCCGTACAGGTCACAAAATCATAGCGGCGCTCCAGGACGGCCGTGTCCGGCGCGTAAAAGGGATCGTAGAGGGCCATGCGCATGCCCGCCTCTTCCAGCATCATGGACAGTGCCGGCCCCGGGCCGCAGCCGTAATCGAGCCCCTCCATGCCCGGCCGCAGGTGCTGCAGCAGCGGCCCGGACAGACGCGCAAGAAAGGCCCGATAACGGGGATCCCCCGGGTCGTTCTCGTGCAGGTCGTAGATGGCGCGCTCGGCGGCCGCACGTGGATGCGTGGCCGGATCGGCAAACACCAGTCCGCAGTTCCGGCAGCGGAAGAAACGGCGCCGGCGATCCGCGGCGTGCCCGATTGCGCCACGGCCACAGAGCGTGCATTCAAGGCTTTCAGGTGCTCGCAACATGCAAAAACGCAGGGACCATTCCGGGGTCATGCCAACGGCCGGGTGCCGACGGCGGGCTGTAGTACACGGACCGCACGAATGCCGGGACCCTGAAACAGTCCAGGCGCGCACGACCGGAAACAGATCATCCTCGTACAGGAGTGTCGTATCAATCCCATGCGAGATCGAGGCCCGCGTGAAACTGCCGGGTTCGGCCACCCGGACAAGGTGCTCGGGTTGCCCGGGATCAATGGGCCGATTCTACGCCGGCGCTCCGGCCATCGCTCAACGCTATACCTGCCAGAGCTCCGGTTACTGGCGCCGGACCGGGCTTGTCGGCATCATGACGGGCACCCAGCAAGCGTAGGAGCGACCGGCGACGCCGGGCGGTGCCCTTGCGCCCTGACCCGGCGAAATGCTGCATGATGTCCCCACGACTGATCGTCCTCATCCTGTCCCTGCTGCTCGGCATCCAGCCGATCACCACTGACCTCTACCTCCCGGCCCTGCCGACCATGACCGCGGAACTGGATGCCCCCGTGGCGCTGGGTCAGCTGACGCTGGGCGCGATGCTGCTCGCCTTTGGCGCTTCACAGCTCGTCTGGGGGCCGCTGTCGGATCGCTTCGGGCGCCGTCCGGTGCTGCTGGTCGGCCTGTCCCTCTACACCCTGGCCGCCCTCGCCAGCACGTTCGCCGACACGATGATGCAGCTGGTCGTCTGGCGTGCCGTGCAGGGAGCGGCCATGGGGGCGTCGGTGATGTGCGCCCGGGCCATCGTGCGCGACCTGTATACCCCGGAGGTCGCGGCGCGGGTGATGAGCAAGGGTTTCTCCGGACTGGGGGTCATCGCCTGCCTGAGCGCGCCGCTGGGCGGCCTCCTGACCGACGGATTCGGGTGGCGGGCAAGCCTGCTGATGCTGGCGGTGTTCGGCGCCCTGACCCTGGCGCTGCTGGTGCTGCGCTTCGAGGAGACGGTGCGCGAGCCCAACCCGCGCGCCCTGCAGCCGACCATGCTGGTCAGAATCTGGGGCCACATCCTTTCCAGGCATGCCTTCTGGTCCTTCGCGCTGCTGGCGGCGGCCACCTATGGCGGACTGTTCACCTTCCTGGCGGCATCCCCGTTTGTGCTCATCGAGATCCACGGGGTGCCGCGCACCGCGTATGGCTTCTGGATGGCCTCCATGTCGGCCGCCTACCTGTTCGGCACCTTCCTGTGCCGGCGCCTGCTGATCCGGTTCGGCGTCCGGCGGACCGTGGCCATCGGGGGACTGTTCTCACTGGCGGGCGGCACATCGTTCGGGGTGCTGGCACTCGCCGGGGTGCATGGCATCTGGGCGATCATGGTACCGCAGTACCTCTTCATGCTCGGCCACGGCGTGCATCAGCCCTGCGGGCAAAGCGGCGCGGTGGCGCCGTTCCCCTACACCGCCGGCGCGGCCTCGGCACTGTGTGGATTCCTGATGATGCTGGCGGCCTTTGCCATGGGCTTGTGGCTGGGCGCGGCGATGGACGGCACCCCCTTTCCGATGACCAACGGCATGTGGTTCTGGGGCGTTGCGACCGCCGCGGTGGCGTGGCTGCTGGTCTGGCGAACCGAGGAGGTGCGCCTGCCCGATGAGCAACCCGTACAGGCACCGCGGGAGACCGGCGCCGACGGGTGACCGGGGGCCGCGGGAGGGTGCCGCGCCGATCTCCGCGCCCACCGCGCAAGGCGCCTTGACGGCGGAGCACGGGGGTCGGGGTTGACCGCGCAGATGCGCAGCCAGGCCGCGCTTCCACAGCGGCACACTCCGGGATCAGCTGTGACCGTGATCCGGCGGGGCATAGCACACGGGCGATGCGGGTTCATCGACGCGCGCCTCTTCCGCCAGCTCCTCCCGCAGCACTTCGAGCAGCACAACCGCGTTATTGCGGTCGCCGTCCCGGGCGGCGTAGAGCAGGGTCACCGTGCCGCGCCGGCAGTGCGCCATCAGTTCGCGCAGGCGCTCCGGCCGCCGGGCCAGTTCGTCCCGGTAGCGGGCACGGAATTCCGTCCAGCGTGCCGGATCATGGCCGAACCAGCGGCGCAGTTCGTGGGACGGCGCGATCTCGCGCAGCCACAGGTCCACGGCTGCATCGGCCTTGCGCAGGCCGCGTGGCCAGAGCCGGTCCACCAGTACGCGCAGACCGTCGTCGGCCTGCGGTTCGGCATGGACTCGCCGCAGGGCGATACGGTCGGTCATCGCAACGACCTCCCGCCTGTAATGCCCGCGAGCCATTCCATCACCAGCCCGGCCTTGGACGCATCACTGCGCCCCCGTGTCTCCAGTGCCTCCCAGGTGTGAAAACGCAGCGCCAGCGCCAGGGTATCCGCCACGCGGGCGCGGCGCGCGCCGCGCAGTCCCCAGCCCCGCAAGAGGGTCTGGAGATAATCTTCCAGCCCGGCCTCGAAACCCGCCATGGGTTCCTGAAGGGCCGGTACCTCCTCCATGTCCCGGTAGGAGACGGCCCACATGCGCCGGGTTCTCCGGTAATACCCGTAGAGCGCCTCCAGCCCCCGCCGCGTGCGCACGGCCGGATCGGCGATCCCCTTGAGGGATGCCGCGTCCGGCGGCGGGTGGCGCTCCAGCCAGGTCGACGTACAGGCCTCGAACAGGCTGATGTCGTCCGGGAAGTGCCGGTAAACCGTCAGCCGCTGCACACCCGCCCGCTCGGCGATGGCGCTCACGGTGGCGTTACGCGGCCCCAGTTCCCGGTGCACGTCGATGATGGCATCGACGATGCGCGCCCGCGTGTCCTCCTGCGCCTCGGCGCGCTTCCTGAGCGTGTATCTGCGTTTCTCCATATCAGTGATCATAAATGTTCATCCAAATATTGACAAGCGGCTGCTCCGGGACTACCTTTCATACTTGGTGAACACATGTGTTCATTGAAAATAGTCTCGCCGACCAGGCGAAGGCCGCCCTGTTCAACTCACCCCGGGGAGAAACATCCCGATGACCGAACAACCC
>SKOF01000350.1 GCA_007120155.1 Thioalkalivibrio sp.
CAGCGTGAAACCTTCGGTTCCGATGAAGGCCTGACGCCCGACCAGCTGGCACGCTACAACTACACCTGGGGCATGGAATACTTTGATGAACCCTACGAGTTGGCCAGCTATGGCAGCCATGCGGAGGCGGTGGCAGCGGTCGAGCGGGGCCTGGCCGAACGCCGGGCGGGTGTATCCAGGATCTACCGACTCGACATCCCGGGTACGGAGATGACCGTATTCGGGGTGGCCATGCGCCGGGCCGACGGCGGTGCGAACGAGCATATGGACGAGGTCCGCCAGATGTCCATCGTGGATTTCAAGCCCTTGCGCCAGACCGCGTATCTGCCCTACGAGATTCTGGTCAACGGAGGGGATGTGGAGGCCCTGCACATGCGCTTTCGCATGGCCGTGCATTTCCCTGACCTGCGCATGATGGGCGCCAACAGTTTCATGCGGCTGAGGCGATCTCCAGCCGCGTTGGAAGAGGCACTCACCAGGGTAGCCGGAGGCTAGCGACCGATCGAACCTGAGCGATCGCGGTCATCCGGAATGGAGTGATCGGGCTATATCAGCCTTTGAACCCCGGTACTGCCGGGGTTTTTTTTGTCCCGGGCCTGGAGCAGAATGAAGGCGTGGTTCTCGACGGTCAGGGTGCGGAGACGATGGCACATGCAGGGCATACAACGGTGGACCGGCTGCTGCCAGGCGAGTTGCGCGATCTCTCCGTGCGCGTTCAGCGAAATTGCGACATTGCCGATGCCCGGCACGCCGGCAACGATACCCTGTGTGTCTACCTGCTCAAGATGCGGGAGTTCTATCGCTGGATGCGGCGCCTGCCGTATTCGGCCGCTCTCGACCGTGAGGAGGTCGGCGATTGGGTCATCCGGCAGGAGCGGTTGTGGGAGGACCTTGAGGAAAGGGACCTGGAACCCCTGCCCCTGGGCAGGACGCATTACGATCCTTTCGATCATGAATCCATCAACCGCTGGCTGGATCCCCATGGTCTGGTCTACGGTGCGGGCTACGGGCGTGGTGCCCGCCCGCTGTTCTTCCTGGGCAGACTGGTCAGCCGCGAGGATTTCGAGGGATACCGGATTTATGTGGTCGGCGAGGAGGCGGCCCGGGATCTGGTTGCGCCACCGGCCATGTCCCGGGGGGACCTGATCTTCGTGCGTACGGAATCCATCCGCCGCATGCTCCACGAGATGATCGAGGCCTGGCAGTTTCGCGGTGCGCCGGCCGACGACGCGCTCTCCCGGGCGCTGAACGCCTATGGTCATGCCTCCGGGGACGACCGCAGCTTTCAGGCCATGGTGGATTCCGAGGTGGAATCTGCCGTGTGGCACGAGGTGGGGGAAGTGCTCGCGGGCAGGCTGTTGGGGCCGGCCTGGCAGGCGCTTGTACTGGAGGTCGCAGGTACCCGTGGAGAACGCGTCATGCGTGCCGTGCGCGACCATCTGGCTGATAGTCTCACCACACTGCCGGCGCTGCTTCAAGGCGGCTCCGACGGTGCCCTGCATTTCTACTTCGCCAATCTGGGAGGCATGCGCGGCACGCTCGCACCCCACCTGCGAAAGGCGTACGAAGCGTGGCTGGAGACGGGATCCCTGGATGCGCTCAAGCGCCTGGTGGCGCCGTCCCGGGAACACTGGCTGGCGGTCGCACGGCGCCTGTTGAATGAGGGGCCCGAGTCCTGGCCCATCAGTGATGCCGAACTCCCTTCATTATGTCCGGACGCCGTCAGCTGTCCGCAGTCATAAGCACCTGGCGGTCTAGACTTTGACAACTTACAGTCTTTCAAACGTCCCCCCACATACGCATCAGGTTTGCCCGCACATGCCCGGTCCTGCGTGTGGCCTCGCCATCGGGGTCCCGTTCGCGCAGGGATTCGTGCACCTGGTGCATCTCGTACAGGATTTGGCGCTGCGCCGGGTCGCGCACCATGGACTCGGCCCATGCGACCGCCACCAGACGCTGTCCCCGCGTCACCGGACTGACGTGATGCAGGCTGGAGGAGGGGTAGATCACGGCCTGGCCGGCGGGGAGTTTAACGGATTGCTCACCGAAGGCCGTCTCCACGACCAGTTCACCCCCTTCGTAGGAATCGGGCGCGTTCAGGAACACCGTCACTGAGATGTCTGCCCGGTAACGGCTGCCTTCCGGTCCCATGACCGGATCATCCACGTGGGCCCCGTAGAGCATCCCGGGCTGATAACGGGCAAAGAAGGCGCCGGACAGCCGGCGGGGCAGGGCGGCGGCCTGGAAGCTGGTGTGGCGGTAGAGCGGCATCAGCACGAGCCGGTTGAGCGCGGTCACACGTGTATCCCCCGGATCCAGCTCCTCGTTGCGCTTGACGCGCCGGGCGTCCTCGCCGGCGCTGTAACGTCCGTCGGTGAAGGGTGCATCAGCGAGCAGCCGATGGATCTCTTTCAGTTGCGATGCGTTGAGCAGATCTGGGATGGTCAGCAGCATGGATCGTTTACGCCTGCGCTGAAATTCATCATGAAACCGGACCTCAAAGGTCGCAAAGGGATGCGCGAAGGCCGCCAAGTGATCTCTTGACGAACAAGATCTCACGACCGTCGCGCATCCCTTCGTGCCCTTTGTGGTTCGCTTTCAATGTAGAAACCATGCCTAATTCTCCGGCGACCAGGTGCCGCTGCTGCCGGCCGGAGGGACAGCGCCGCCTTCGGGAGGGCGATAGTGCGGATCATTGGGGTTCATGAAGATGAACCGGTATTCGCCCGGCTCCATCTCCACGTAATCCAGCACCGTGTCCTTGAGCAGATCCACGCAGATGGGATCCATCACCAGGCTGACGCCCTCGCTCTTGAAGGTGAGGTCCTCGTCGCGTCCGGTGTCGTCGAAGCCCATGCCGTACTCAATGGCGCCATCTGGCTTGCGACGGGCGGCAATGCGAAGGGCAGGATTCTGTATGCCGCTATCCTTGGCCGACGCCTTGATCTGCTTTGCGGCTGCTGGGGTGACAGTGATCATGGGGAACTCCTTTGAAGCCGTTTGTTCATGGGGCAATCGAATGGCCTGCGCTGTGCATTGAGCCCTCCATGCGGGAGCGGATGAATGCGACGAAGTGCGTGACCCACGGATTGCTGCGCGTGTGGCGCTGATGGCTGTAGCTGGCGAGCAGATTTCGATAGACGATGCCGTCATGGTGCCCGTCCACACCATGGCCGCGGAGCACCCGGTAGGCGTAGGCGGGTGCAGGGTCCATGGGCTCCAGGGCAGAGTAGTGAAATTCATGGGCCGGAATCGGCGGGTTTCCGTCCGCGTCCTCCGCGGAAGCGCCCGGCCAGGGATGGCCCGGGGTAGCCTCCAGGTAGACATAACCGCGTCCCTGTGGCCGTGCATGCATGGTGATATCCCCGGCGATAGCTCCGACCATCTCGTGGTGCCGCCCCTGCCAGGTGATGCTCCGGCTCAGGTACATGAGCCCGCCGCACTCGGCATAGGCCGGCATGCCGGCATCGATGGCCTGGCGAATCGCCCGGCGCATGGGACGATTGGTTTCCAGTGCCTCGAGATGGCTTTCCGGGAACCCACCCCCGATAAACAGGGCATCGGCGTCCGGCATCCGAACGTCTTTCATGGTGTCGAAAAAACGCAGTTCGGCCCCGGCCGATTCAAGGGCTTCGAGGTCCGTGTGATAGTAAAAGGCGAATGCGGTGTCCCTGGCCACGGCGATGCGTACGCGGGCCCCCGGCGGAGAGATCTGCGTCACCACCGGACCTTCCGGGACCGGCCGGTCGGTTCCAAGCCCGATGATCCGGTCCAGGTCCACCTGTCCTGCCACGGCCTCGGCGAGACGATCGATCTGGATGTCGGCATCGTCATGTTCGTTGCTGGGGACAAGGCCCAGGTGCCGTTCGACGATCTGTAGTTCGGGATCGTCCTGAAGCGCGCCGAGCACGGACACGCCCGTGTAATGTTCGATGACGGCGCGCAGCTTGGACTCGTGCCGGGCGCCTCCCACCCGGTTGAGGATCACGCCGTCAATGGATATCTCCCGGTCAAAGGCCTGGTAGCCCAGCAGCAACGGGGCAATGCCGCGGGTCATGCCGCGGCAATCCACCACCAGCACCACCGGCACGTTCAGCAATCTGGCCAGCGCGGCGTTGCTGTTCGTGCCTTTCAGGTCCACGCCGTCGAAAAGCCCCTTGTTGCCTTCGATCAGGGTGATATCCGCGCCGCGCCCATAGTGGCCGGCGGTTTCGAGGATTTCTTCCGGGCTCTGCGTATGAAAATCCAGATTGACGCACGGACGCCCCGCAGCATGTCCCAACCACAACGGGTCGATATAGTCGGGCCCCTTCTTGAAGGGTTGGACATGGTGGCCGCGCTTGCGCAGCGCGGCACATAAGCCGGTACTGACGGTTGTCTTTCCCGAGGACTTGTGCGCCGCGGAGATGAGCAGGCGTGTCATGGTCACGCCACGCCTGCGGCCTTCACGCCCCCGCGGAGGCGGTTTCGGCGCCGGCCGACCGGGTGCTGTGGTGAGGGTCGACCTTGTCGTCCGCCAGACTGTCCGGGAGGAAGCGCAGGAATTTGACGGCTACGGCCACCATGAAGAAGGCAAGCGCCACGCCACCGATACCCAACATGAACTCCGGGAGGGTGGGCACGTAGGGTGCGACCTGTCCGTCAAAGAAGCTGCTGCTGACGTCGTGGCCGGGGAACATGTCCAGGGGATAGGCCTGCCCGCCGATGATGATGACATACAGCTGAGCAAGGCCGCCCGCGATCACCAGGCCCGCGGCCGCGCCGATGACGGCACGCGAACGACTCCATACGGGATGGAAGACCATCACCAGCGGCAGAACGCTGCCAATACCGATCTGCACGACCCAGAACAGCAATGGATAGATGCCCCCATGCAGCAGCATGAAGGCCTCGACGCCATGAAGCCGGGTCGCGTACAGGTTTGTCAGGTGATAGACCGCCACGAAGTACAGTACGGCAGCCACGAAGACACCCAGGAGGTTCTTCAGCCGGCGCAGAATGACATCTCCCAGGGGACGGTTGCTCCAGCGATAGGCGGCCATGAGCGTCAGCAGGAATACGGCCAGGCCCAGGGAGAAGGACAGGGCGATGAACAGCGGCGCCAGGATGGCGGCATCGTAGGCTTCGCGGGCCACCAGGAAGCCGAAGATAGAGCCGGTACCGGTCGTGAGTACGAGGCGCCATACAAAAGCCACATAACCCGCCATGTGGCTGTAACGGTTCATACGCCGTTCCATCATGAACCACAGGTACACGATGACGATGGCCATGAAACCGGTGTAGAGGAAGATGTTCCAGGCGAAGATCGACTTGAAGTTGTAGTAGGTCATGGCCACGATGAGCCGGTCCGGGCGTCCGAGGTCGAGCACCAGGATCGCCAGGCCACCCGCGAGCAGGGTGACGGCCAGCAGTGCCGAGAGCGGGGCGAGGGGTTTGTAGACCGTGCGCCCGAAGACGGAGGAGATGGAGGCGACGTTGAGCGCCCCCGAAGCGGCCACGATCAGAAAGATCGCGAACACGTGGGGCAGACCCCAGACGATCTGGTTGTCCATCCCTGTGATGTGATGGCCATAGGTACCCTTCAACACGGCGGCCAGCAGGCCGAGCCCTATACCGATCACCAGCGCGGCGAGCAGCCCGTAGTAGGCGCCGCTGCGCCCTTCGATCTCCCTGAACTGGGTCTTCACTGTCATGTCATTCAGCCCTTGTTGTCAGAGTCCCTGGTAGCGCACGCC
>SKOF01000057.1 GCA_007120155.1 Thioalkalivibrio sp.
CCCTGGTCCGCGTGCTGGCTGGCCTCCGTGATCCAGCCCCCGTGGCTGGAGAGGAAACCGCTCACGGCGGCGACGATGCCCACCCGGTCGGGGCAGGACACGATGAGGCGGTACGTGTGCTGGCTCACGGCAATTCTCAAGGGGAAACTTTGTTTCCCATTAGGAATTATACGGGGGGCCTTGTCAAGCGGGCATTACGGTTGCCATCGGGGTTCATCCATGGCTCCGCGGGTTCTCGCTTACGGGGCTCCCCATGCCAACCTCCAACCGCCCATGCCGGCACGGCGCAGGCACCGGCACCGGCACCGGCACAGGCACAGGCACAGGCATGCTTCAGCCTGCGGGACGATCCCTGAACGCCGCCATCACCTGTGCCCGGATCCGGGCCTCGTCGCCCGTGTGGCGGGCGGAGAAATGAAAGGGGATGACGCGCTTCACCCGCGCCTCCCGGGCCAGAAGACCCGCCTGAGCGGCTGTAAGGTGGGCCGTCTCCGACGCGCGCTGGTGAGCCTCGTTCAGGAACGGCGCCTCCACGTAGAACAGGTCCGCGTCCCGCGCGAGGTCGACGATCCGGCGCCGGTTGGCGTCATGGAATGCGGCATCGACCACGTAGGCCAGCTTGCGCCCCCGTACCTCCTGAAGCACTTGCCGGCGCAGCTTGCCGAGGGTGTGAATCGCCCGATGCCCGCCGCCCCGGTCCTGCCACGCGATCTCCACCGGCGTGTCCTCCGGGGCGCCACGGCGCACCAGGTGCTTGAGATGGTTGAGCCAGGGTCCGGTGGGCAGACCCATTTCATCGAGCCGGTTCTTCCAGACGTTGAGATGCACCTTCTCCTCCAGCGCAAATGCCAGACAGGGAATGCGATGATCGAGCTGCACGGCGCGCACGCGGAATTCGTCCTCGTCGAGCAGCGTTCCCGGGGGCAGGGACGGCGCGGTCCGGTCCTCCTGCCGGAACGCCTCACGGGCGTGGAAGAGGGCTCGCCGGAGGCGCCCGCCGGCGCCCGGTTCAAGGGCCTCGACGATGAACGGCTCCGCATAGTTGCGCACCAGGTTCCACGTGTAGCCGTGCAGCCGATGGCCCACGCGGTCAATGAATCCCGGAGGCCCGTAAAGCCTCAGATGCTTGCCGCGCCCGAGCATCAGGCGCACCAGGCGGTCCAGGCCCATGAAGTGATCCATGTGGGCATGGGAGACGAACACATCGCTCAGGCGCAGGATGCGCCGGGGCTCCAGGCGGCTCACGTCCCCCAGATCGAACATCAGGGCGCGGCGGCGGAACTGGAAGTCGATGTAGAGCGCGGGGTCTCCGCGAGTACCGTTGACAAGCCGGGTATGAAAGAGCGGCTTCATGGCACGGTTTTCACGGCTTCACGTGCACCGTGCCCGGCTCCCCCAGGCTGCCGTCGATGCGGATCTTCACCGGCAGGAACCGGCGGATCACCTCCGCGTGGGTCAACAGATGCAGGGTCACCTCACTGGTGCGAAACGCGGATGGCCCGCCGGCACACGCCAGGGGCAGAAGAAGCTGATCGGCAAGCCAGCGATCCACGGCCCCGCCGGTGGCAAGAAAGCCGAGCAGTTCGTCCACGGCCTCGTCTGCCACCCGCTCCGCGCGTTTCCCCCGCGCACCGAGCGCAAAGAAGCAGGCCTGGCCGTGTTCGAAACGGGCCAGCAACACCAGCACCGTCCCCTGTGAACGGGCGGGCATGCTTTCAAGCGCGATCTGCGCGGGACAGTCCAGCTCCCGCAGCCGTCGAAGTGCACGGCCGCGCTGACGTTGCGCAATCTCCTCCGGCAGATTGGCCACCGCGGAGAGGCCATGCACTTCGAGCAGCCTCCCCCGGTGGCACAGATTCAGCGCGTTGATGCGCGCGCCACCGGGAATCGCGGCATGGATCTCACCGCCGCCCTGGGGATAGAACCCGGCCATGATCATCCGGAGGTCGAAACTCAGGCCCAGGCTCGAGAGCATGACCCGCCAGTGCCAGTCCAGGTAGTGAAAGCACGGGCTCAGAGGCACATGGGTGCCACCCGTCACGCCGACGGTCGACGGACCCCGCGCCAATGCCAGGGGCAGCAATACGGTCTGCAGCACCAGGGAGGTGTTGCCGGCCGTGCCGATATCGAACTGATAGTCACCGGGGACCACGGGGCCGGGGACGAAATCGAGGCTCTGCGAGCCGACCCGGTCGCCCTCCACCCGCGCACTGCTGATACGCGCCGCCGCATGCACCGCCATGCGGTGCTGAAAACCCAGTCCGGGCCGGTCCCGGCGGGCGCGAATGCGGGTGAGACGGACCGCACGACCGGACAGCAGGGCGAGCGTCAGTGAACTGCGCAGCACCTGGCCGCCGCCTTCGCCCATGGTGCCGTCGATATGGATCATCTCTGCCATGACCTGTGCCTCCGGCCGCAGGCGGTGTTCCGGGTTCCCGGTGCTCCGCGACGGGCGAAGCCGGACGTGCCATCTTTCAATATCCGTCTTCGCCCGCCCGCCCGCAACCGGCTCGCGGTTCGCGATAGAGGGCGAGCCGTTCCGAGATGACCGAGAAACCCGGCCCGCCCTCCGGGAGCCGCTCATGCACGCCCAGCACAAGCACGCCACCGGGCAGCAGGCGGTCATGGAGCGCCTGAGCCGCCTGGAGCTGAAGGTCGTGCTCAAAATAGGTGAAGGCCAGATTGCGGCAGCAGATCAGGTCGAAACCTCCATCGTCCAGAGGCGTACGCAGGTCGTGAGACCGGAACCGGACCGCGGTCCTGAACTCCGGCTTGAGACAGTAGCGCTCGTCATGCAGCCGGAAGGCCCGGGCAAACCAGTCCGGCGGAAGGTTGCGCACGGCGCTCCAGGCATAACAGGCTTCCGATGCCCGCGACAGCAGGTCGTCATCGGCATCCGTGGCGAGGATATCAAGGACGAGGCCCGGAAATCGTCGGGCGAGCTGGAGCTGCCATCCGATGGCCAGCGTGTACGGTTCCTCACCGGAGCCGCATCCGGCACACCAGACCCGAAGCGTCCGGGCGGAACGCGCCAGCGCCGCCCGGGCCAGTTCCGGCAGAACATCGTCCATGAGCGTCTGGAAGACCCGCCTGTCGCGGTAGAACCGGGTGACGGTGATACGGCAGAACGCGTCCAGACTGGCCCACTCCTCGGGATGTTCGTCCAGATACAACCGATAGGCTGCCACGTCCGGACAGGACAGGGCCGTCATGCGCCGCTGTATGCGCTTGCACGCCTGTTTCCGCACCCGCCGGAATCCCGGCCAGCGCAGCTTCAGCCGGGGCAGCGCCCACTGCAGAAAAGCGACACATTCCGCATCCTTCACGCCATCCCCTCCCGATTCCCAATTCCCAATTCCCGAAAGCGTGTCACCGCCTACACTGAAATGGAATCCACGCTGCCGGGAGATCTGCCATGGAGCACGCGGTTCGGGCCCGGAGGTCCGACATGCCGGACGACGCCGTGACCCTGTTCGTCTGCGGAGACGTCATGACCGGTCGAGGCATCGATCAGGCATTGCCTCACCCGGGCAGCCCCGAACTCTACGAATCCTTTGTACGTGACGCCCGGGACTATGTGGCCCTGGCGGAAGCCGCCAGCGGTGCGTTTGCCCGGCCCCTGGGCTTCGCCGGCATCTGGGGGGCCGCCCTGGACGAACTGGCGCGCTTCGATCCGGCGGTGCGGCTCATCAACCTGGAAACCGGCATCACCCGCCATGACGCGCCCTGGCCCGGGAAGGGCATCCACTACCGCATGCATCCGGACAATGCCCCCTGCCTGCAGGCTGCACGTATCAACTGCTGCGCCCTGGCCAACAATCACGTGCTCGATTGGGGCCGGGAAGGCCTCCGGGAGACCTGCCGGGTGCTGGACGAACTGGGGATCGCCCGTTGCGGTGCCGGGGAGGACGGACCGGCGGCGGCACGACCGGCGTTCCTGGAAGCGGCTCCGGGCGTGCGGGTGCTCATCTGGAGCATCGGTCTCGCGGACAGCGGCATCCCGGCCGACTGGAGGGCGGATACCGGCCAGCCCGGCGTGTGGCTGGCGCGCAAGGCATCGGCACGCGGCGCGGAACCGCTGGCCGAAAGGATCCGGGCGGAAAAGCGGCCCGGTGACCTCGCCGTGGTTTCCATCCACTGGGGCGGCAACTGGGGATACCGGATTCCGGCGGGGCACCGCGCCTTTGCGCACCTCCTGGTGGATGCCGGTGCCGACCTCGTCCACGGGCACTCCTGCCACCATCCGCGGGGCATGGAGCTGTACCGGGGCCGGCCGATCCTCTACGGCTGCGGTGACTTCATCAACGACTACGAAGGGATCCGCGGCCACGAGGAATTCCGCCCGGATCTGACCCTGATGTACTTCCTGCGCCTTGCGCCGTCCACGGGAACACTCCTGGACCTCTGGATGACGCCGCTTCGCATGGCCCGCTTCACGCTGCACCGGACCGGCACGGACGACACCCGCTGGCTGCTGGACCTGATCAACCGGGAGCGTCATCGAGACATGCCTCCCTTCAGCCTGGACGCGGAGGGCCGGCTGTTCCTCCGGCTCCGTCACTGACTCACCCGGCCTTGTGTCCCGATCACACCGCTTCGATACGCCACGCAGGATCGCCCACGGGAGTGGGCTCCTACGCGCGTGTGTACCGCCATGGGCACGTGAGCAGACGTCAACCGCCTTCGGTCCGGTGTCCCATCGAGGCACCTGAACCGTCCTGTGCCTCACTCCAAAAAAGCGGGCGCCGAAGCGCCCGCAACAGACCACACCTTGTGTGAGAGGTGCTGGCGGCCCGCACACGGGCCTGGTAAACCCTACTTGACGGTGAACTCCGGGTAGGCCTCCAGTCCGCACTCGGACTGGTCCACACCCTGGTATTCCTCATCCTCGCTGATCCGGATACCCATCAGGGCCTTGAGGATCGCCCAGACGATGAGGCTCGCCACGAACACGAACACGAAGATCGCCACGATGCCGATCAGCTGGTTGATGAAGGTGGCATCCGGGTTGGACAGCAGCACCGCGAACACACCCCAGATACCGGCCGTGCCATGCACGGAGATGGCACCCACCGGGTCGTCGATCCGCAGCTTGTCCAGACCTATGATGGAGAACACCACGATGGCACCGCCGATGGCGCCGATGATCACTGCCAGCAGCGGCGAGGGCATCAGCGGTTCCGCGGTGATGGACACCAGGCCCGCCAGGGCGCCGTTGAGCCCCATGGTGAGATCGGTCTTGCCGTAGACGAGGCGGGTAATGATCAGCGCGGTAAGCACGCCGCCGGCGGCGGCCAGGTTGGTGTTGGTGAACACCTGCGCCACGGCGTTGGCGGACTCGATGTCGGAGACCTTGAGCTCGGAACCCCCGTTGAAGCCGAACCAGCCCATCCACAGGATGAAGGTGCCGAGCGTCGCGAGCGGCAGGTTGGAGCCGGGAATGGCATTGACCTCGCCCTTGGGACCGTACTTGCCCTTGCGCGCCCCGAGCAGCAGCACCCCGGCAAGGGCCGCCACGGCACCGGTCATGTGCACGATACCGGAACCGGCATAGTCCAGGTAACCGAGCTGGTCCAGCCAGCCCTCGCCCCAGCTCCAGTAACCCTGGAAGGGATAGATGACGCCGGTCATGAACACCGCGAAGGCCAGGAAGGCCCACAGCTTCATGCGCTCGGCCACGGCACCGGAGACGATGGACATGGCGGTGGCCACGAACACCACCTGGAAGAAGAAA
>SKOF01000449.1 GCA_007120155.1 Thioalkalivibrio sp.
ACCCGGTTCGCCGCCCTGTTCGCGCTCCCGATCCTGAACGCGCTCAAGAAACGCATTGATCCGCGGCGTTATAATGGCGCCAGTCTTCTGGGGCTGCAGGGCATCGTCATCAAGAGTCACGGCAGCGCCGATATTGTGTCCTTCGCAAACGCCATCCGGATCGCCCGCATCGAGGTGGACAAGAAGGTCGCCCAGCGGATCGACAAGCAGCTGGAGCAGTTGCTTACGGAAAGGGAGTCATCGTGACTTATTCCCGCATTACCGGCACGGGGGGGTACCTGCCCGAGAAGGTCCTCAGCAACCAGGATCTGGCCAGGATGGTGGACACCAGCGATGAGTGGATCAGGGAACGTACCGGCATCCTCAAGCGTCATATCGCGGGTCCGGGCGAGGCCACCTGCGATCTGGCCGAGCATGCCGCCCGGGCGGCCATGGAGATGGCCGGGCGCAAGGCGTCGGACATCGATCTGATCATCGTCGCCACCACCACCGCCGACCGCATATTTCCCAGCACCGCCTGCCTGCTGCAGCAGCGCCTCGGGATCCACGGCTGTGCCGCCTTCGACGTGCAGGCGGTGTGCACCGGATTCGTCTACGCCCTGGGGGTCGCCGATCGATTCGTGCGGACCGCCGGGGCCCGCTGCGCGCTGGTGGTCGGCGCTGAAACCATCTCGCGCATCATCGACTGGACCGATCGCTCCACCTGCGTGCTGTTCGGCGATGGCGCCGGCGCCGTGGTGCTCGAGGCCAGCGATGAGCCCGGCATCCTCTCGACGCATCTGCATGCCGACGGACGCTTTGAGACCCTCCTGCACGTGCCCAAGGGGATTTCCACCCACTACGATGACGTGCTGGCGGGCAAGGCCTATCTGCAGATGAAGGGCAACGAGGTGTTCAAGGTGGCGGTCAACACGCTGGGCCGCATCGTGGACGAGACCCTGGAATACAATGACATTGACAAGGCGCAGATCGACTGGCTCATCCCCCATCAGGCCAACATCCGCATCATCCAGGCCACGGCCCGCAAGCTGAAGATGCCCATGGACAGGGTGGTGGTCACCGTCGAGGAGCATGGCAACACATCGGCGGCATCCATTCCGCTGGCCCTGGATGTCGCCGTGCGGGATGGCCGGATCCGCCCGGGTGATCTGCTGATGATGGAGGCCTTCGGCGGAGGCTTTACCTGGGGTTCCGCGCTGCTGTATTTCTAGCAGGCTGTCCGAGCAATTGTGTCGCTGCTGCGGCGGTGGGAGATCGGCCCGTATTTCCGATGCCATTCGTCGCATGGTCACCGCTATGCTCCTCGAACGCTCGACAAATCCGGCCTCGATTTCCCACGCACCCCGCTGTGCGCAGATGACCCGGACAGGACCCTGGCCTGCATCCCGGCACGTCCCGGTCCACTCCTCTATATCTTTCATATATGGATGCGGGCATGGAGGGGTTACCATGGCGCAGGAAATAGAACGAAAATTTCTGGTCATCGGCGACTCGTGGAAGAATCATGTCTCCCGAAGCGTCCATTACCAGCAGGGCTATCTGTGCGGTAACACCCGGAGTTCCATCCGGGTCAGGGTTTCGGACGAGTCAGGGTACCTGAATATCAAGAGCGCCACGCTCGGCGTGCGGCGGGAGGAATTCGAGTATCCCGTGCCGCTGCCGGATGCCCGGCGTATGCTCGAGCTGCTTTGCGAGGGACCGCTGATCGAGAAGACCCGCCACTTCGTCGAATACCGGGGACACGTCTGGGAAGTGGACGTGTTCGAAGGACAGAACCGGGGGCTTGTGGTGGCGGAGGTCGAATTGTCGAGCGAGGACGAGACCTTTGAGAGACCTGACTGGATCGGGGAGGAGGTGTCCCATGACGCGCGTTACTACAACACGAGCCTGGTCAGACATCCCTACATACGCTGGACGTGAGCCGCGGCCCGGCCGGGTCTGAGAGCGAGCCGGAGGAGATGCACATGATCGACCTGCTGCTGGTGGACGATCACGAACTGGTCCGGCACGGCATCCGCGGGCTGCTGAGCGAGCGGGCCACGACCACGGGCATCTACGTGGTGGGGGAGGCGGGTACCGGCGAGGAGGCCCTGGACCTGGCGCGCCGCCTTCGTCCCGACGTGGTCCTGATGGATCTCAGTATGCCTGGCATCGGCGGGCTGGAAGCCACCCGCCAGATCGTGCGCAATCAGCCGGGCGTGAAAGTGCTGGTGCTCACCGCCACCGACGAGGGGCCGTTTCCCCGGTGGGTGCTGGAGGTGGGTGCCGCGGGTTACCTGACCAAGGGCTGCCGCATCGAGGAGATGATTGCTGCCATCCAGGGCGCGGTTCGCGGAGAGCGCCACATCAGCCCCGAGGTTGCACAGCGCCTGGCCATCGAGAACGCCTGCGGGACGGATCGCCATGCCAACCCCTTCGATCGGCTGTCCCACCGGGAGCGTCAGATACTGCTCATGTTTCTCAAGGGCCAGAAGCCGCAGATCATTTCGGATGCCCTGAATATCAGCCCCAAGACGGTCAGCACATACAAGTGCCGTATGCTCGACAAACTGGGCCTGTCCACCGATATGGAGCTGCTCACACTGGCGATTCGGCATGGCCTGATCCAGGGTGATGCGGACTCGGGCCTGACCCGCTCCTGAGATCCCCCGCGTGTGCGGCCGCCGGGGCGGGGCAGGGTGCATGACCATGGTAGCATTGCATGCATGGAAAGCACCTTCGACGCCCGATGCACCCTTTGCCCGCGCCTGACCTGCTTTCTGAGCCGGGTACGAGAACGCCACCCCGACTATCACGCCGCACCCGTGGCGCCGTTCGGTGACGCCGCGGCACGGTTCCTGGTGGTGGGACTGGCCCCCGGGATGCACGGCGCGAATGCCACCGGGCGCCCGTTTACCGGGGATCATGCCGGCATCCTGCTCTATGAAACGCTGCACCGTTTCGGTTTCAGCAACCGTCCCACCGCGGTCGCCATGGGGGATGGTCTGGAACTCACGGACTGCCGCATCACCAACGCCGTGAAATGCCTGCCGCCGGAGAACCGTCCGGAGACCGGGGAGGTGGCCAACTGCAACCCTTTCCTGGCTGCGGAACTGCGCACCCTTCCCCGGGGCGCGGTCATCCTGGCTCTGGGCACGCTGGCACACAATGCGGTGCTGCGCGCGCTGGGTCTCAAGGCGTCTGCGCACCGCTTCGGCCACGGCGCGGAACACGCGCTGGACGGCCTCACCCTGGTGGATTCCTATCACTGCAGCCGGTACAACACCCAGACCCGGCGCCTGACGCCGGAGATGTTTCGCGCGGTGTTTCACCGAATCCGGGAACTGATCCCGCCCGCCCGGGATTCCGGCACGCCCGGGTAACCGGCCCATGAGCGATTCGTCGTCCGCGGCACCCTTCGATCCGTCGGCGTTCCTGCGCCACCTGACCCATCGCCCCGGCGTTTACCGGATGCTGGATGCGCAGGGCACGGTGCTCTATGTGGGCAAGGCGAAGGACCTGAAGAAACGGGTGTCCAGTTACTTTCGCCGAAACGTCTCCAGCACCCGGATCCGCTCCATGGTGAGCCAGATCGACGCCATCGAGGTCACGGTGACCGGCACCGAGGCCGAGGCGCTGCTGCTGGAGAACAACCTCATCAAGCAGCACCAGCCCCGCTACAACGTGCTGTTGCGCGACGACAAGGGCTATCCCTACATCCTCGTCACCGATCACGCCTTTCCGCGGCTGGCCTTTCACCGGGGTGCACGCAAGCCGGGCGGGCGCTATTTCGGCCCTTATCCCTCCTCGGCCGCGGTGCGCGAAGCCCTGAACCTGCTGCAGAAGCTCTTTCTCCTGCGCCAGTGCGAGGACAGCTTTTTCCAGAACCGCTCCCGCCCCTGCCTGCAATACCAGATCCGCCGTTGTACGGCCCCGTGTGTCGGCTACGTGGACGAGGCGGAGTACCGGCGCGACGTGGAACACGCGGTGCAGTTTCTGGAAGGGCGCAGCGGCGAGGTGATCCAGGATCTGGTGAATCGCATGGAGGCGGCCTCCGCGGAACTGGCCTTCGAGAAGGCGGCCCGCTATCGGGATCAGATCAGCCGGTTGCGGCAGATATCCGAGCAACAGCACATCAGCGGCGGCAGCGCAAACGTGGATATCGTTGCCTGTCAGGTGGCATCCGGCCAGGCCTGTGTACAGGTATTCTTCGTGCGCGGCGGCCACCAACTGGGCAACAAGGCCCTGTTTCCGAAGCTGCCCGAGGACACGCAGGTGGATGAACTGCTCACTGCCTTCCTGGGGCAGTATTACCTCAACCACGAGGTGCCCGGCGAGATCATCCTCAGTCACGAACCCGCCGACCGTGAAACCCTGGCCGGAATGCTTGCCCTGCGCCGGGGCAAGTCGGTGACGTTGAGCACGCGGGTGCGCGGAGAGCGCGCCCGGTGGCTGGAAATGGCCCTGCGCAACGCCGAGATGGCCCTGGCCGGCCGCCTCGCCAGCCGGGCCGGGATGCGCGAGCGTCTGGAGGTGCTGGCCGAGGAACTGGACCTGGATGAGCCCCCGGCGCGCATGGAATGCTTCGATATCAGCCATACCCAGGGCGAACTCACGGTGGCCTCCTGCGTGGTCTTCGACGCGGAAGGACCGGTCAAATCCGATTACCGGCGCTTCAACATCGAGGGCATCACCCCGGGGGACGACTATGCGGCCATGCGCCAGGCCCTGCATCGGCGCTACACCCGCCTCAAGGAAGGGGAGGGCCGCCTTCCGGACGTGTTGTTCATCGACGGCGGCAAGGGGCAGGTGGCCGAGGCCCTCAAGGTACTGGAGGAACTCCAGGTGGTCGGTGTCACGGTGGTGGGCGTGGCCAAGGGCGCTGACCGGCGTCCCGGGCTGGAGACGCTCGTATTGAGTGACCCGGGGCGCCCGTCTATCATACTGGCGCCAGGTTCCCGCGCCCTGCACCTCATTCAACAGATACGCGACGAGGCGCACCGGTTTGCCATCACCGGGCATCGCCAGCGACGGGCCCGTGCGCGCAACGTGTCGCCCCTGGAACAGATCCCGGGGATGGGCCCCAAGCGCAGGCAGCAGTTGCTCAAGCATTTCGGAGGCCTGCAGGGCGTCAGCCGGGCAGGGGTCGTGGAGCTGGCCAAGGTGCCGGGCATCAGCCGGAAACTGGCGCAGCAGATCTATGACAGCTTCCACGCGGACTGAGCGCCTGCGAAATCATCGCGCGCCGACCTCGGCCGTTCCGGAACGCCCCGCGATGAGCGGGGATCCACAACAAAGGCATTGAGCCATGATCCTCAACATCCCCACCCTGATCACCTGGCTGCGCATTGCCCTGATTCCGCTCATCGTGGTGGTCTTCTATCTGCCGGTCTCCTGGGCGGGGCCCGCCAGTGCGGGCATCTTCGCCCTGGCAGGGGTGACCGACTGGCTGGACGGCTACCTGGCCCGGCGTCTGGGGCAGACATCACGTTTTGGCGCTTTTCTGGACCCGGTGGCAGACAAGCTCATGGTGGCCGCGGCGCTGGTCCTGGTGGTGGACCGGATGGAGGGGATCGTGGTGGCCGCCGCCGCAATCGTCATCATCGGCCGCGAGATTGCCATCTCTGCCCTCAGGGAATGGATGGCGCAGATCGGGCAGCACCGCAAGGTGGCCGTATCCAGCATGGGCAAGCTCAAGACCACAGCCCAGATGGCGGCCATCTTCCTGCTGCTCTATGAGCAGCCCCT
>SKOF01000383.1 GCA_007120155.1 Thioalkalivibrio sp.
CTCGTAGAGCGCCTCGATCCGGTCGCTGTACTTGTCGAGAATACGGGCCCGCTTCATCTTGAGCGTCGGCGTGAGCATACCGTCCTCCACGGTCCAGGGCTCCAGCACCGGGATCAGGCGGCGAACCTGGGCAAAACCGGTGAACTCCCGCAACTGGCGGGAGATGCGCGACCGGAGCGTCTTCTCGACGAAGCGGCTGTTCAGGTCTTCCTCGCTGTCCGGATCCACGTCCAGTTCCCTTGCCAGGGCGTTCCATTCGTCCGGATTGAGCACGACCACCGCTGCCAGATGCGGCCGCCCCTCGCCGAAGACAATGACCTGGTCGAACAGAGGGTCCAGGGTGATGGCCATTTCCATGTCCGCGGGCGGCACCTTTTCCCCGTTGCCCAGAACAATGATCTCCTTGATCCGGCCGGTGATATAGAGATGCCCGGTCTCGTCCATGCGCGCCTTGTCGCCGCTGTGGAGCCAGCCGTCCGCGTCGATGGTCGCCCGGGTGGCCTCCTCGTTATTCCAGTAACCCAGCATCACCGAGGGACTGCGTGTCAGCAACTCGTCCTTCTCGCCGATCCTCACCTCCACGCCGGGCAGCGGCTTGCCGATACTGTCGGGTACGTTGTCGTCCGGCCGATTGACACTCACCACCGGGCTCGACTCGGTCATGCCGTAGCCGTGAAACACCGGCAGGCCCAGCCCGATGAAGAACCGTGCGATCGGCGGCGGCAGGGGCGCGCCGCCGCACACCGCGTAGCGCAGGCGCCCGCCGAGGCGCGCCAGCACCTTGCCGGCAACCAGACGCTCAAGCACCGGCCACAGCAGCAGCCCCGCACTCCAGCCCGCGCGGCCCTGCTGATGCTCGAACCGCCGCCAGCCCACGTCCACGGTCAGCTGAAACAGCTTGCGTGCCAGGGGAGACTTCCCCTTGAGACCGGCCTTGATGCGGCCGTAGACCCGCTCGTAGATGCGCGGCACGGAGATCAGTACCGTGGGCCGTATGGTGACCAGATCATCGGCCAGGGTCTGGATGGATCGGGCATAGGCCACCCGGGCACCCAGCATCATGGGCATGTAGTAGCCGGCGGTACGCTCCAGGGTGTGCGACAGGGGCAGAAAGGAGAGGAACAGGTCGCTGTCGTTGATGTCGGCGCATCGACTGGAGGCGTGGGCATTGAACAGGATGTTGCGGTGACTGAGCATCACACCCTTGGGTTTTCCCGTGGTGCCCGAGGTATAGACGATGGTGGCGAGATCGTCGGGCGCCGCCTCGTGGGTCTGCAGTTCACCCTTCAGACCGAACAACCAGTCGGACAGGGAATACAGGCGGTCGTCATCCGGCTTCTGGTCCGGCTCTATGGAGTTGACCGAGACGATGGATCTGAGCCCCTCCAGTTTGTCGCGCACCTCAAGGAGCTTCTTCCACTGAAGTCTCCCTTCCACCACCAGCAGCTTCACACCCGCCTCGCGCACGATGTAGGCGATACTATCGGCGCGGTCATCCGTATACAGGGGCACGGTGATCAACCGCAGGCCGGCGCAGGCCTGATCGAAGACCACCCACTCCCGGCAGTTGCGCAGAATGATCCCCACCCGGTCGCCCGGTTCCAGACCTTCCCTGACAAGGGCCTGCTGCCAGCGGCCCACCTCCGTGGCCACATCGCTCCACGTGCTGTCGACCCAAGCCTTCCTGGCCATGTCGTACTGGCGATAGGCGACCGCGCCGGGCGAACGCCGTACGCGCTCCAGGAACAGGCCGGCCAGCGAACCGGCCTGCAGGGGTGTGATCACGTCAGCAGCATCGTTCATGGGAACTCCCGCGCGTCATGGCCACGCGGTGATTCGTAGTGTCATTGCAGGGACGTCACCGCTCGCCCGTGCGTCGCATTCATGCGCCCGCAGCCGCGGCATCGGCATGCGCGGCCCACGGAACGAAGCCCCATACTCCCCGAAGAAGCCGGCCACTGACAACCTCCGACGCAGGCGCACCGTGCTCCGGAAACTGACCCCCGGCGCATGCTTCCGGCCCGGTCATAATACCCGTGCCAGCCACAGCCTCGTGCGCAGGCCCCAGCCGGTGGTGAAACCGGTCTCCCGGAAGCGGATCTCGCCGTCGGCGTCCACCACGAAGCTTGACGGCACCCCGCGCACCCCGTAGCGGGACGCCAGCGCCCCGTCCGGATCCAGGATCACCGTGTGGGTCAGTTCATTGGCCGCCATGTGGGCGGCCACCTCGGCGACGGTGCCCGATTGTGTCGCCACGGTGATCACCGGCCAGTCCCTGCTCAGGGACTCGATGGAGCCCTGTTCCATGCGGCAGATCCGGCACCAGGTGGCCCAGAAGTGCACCAGCACCGTGCGGCCCCGGTAGTCCGCCAGGCTCACGGGCTCGCCGTTGAGGTCCAGCCCCGTCAGCGCCGGTGCCTCGCCGGAGATCATGTCCCGCTGCACCCAGGCCTTGATGACGAGAAACAGCACCACGAAGAACAGGATCTCCAGCCCCCAGACCAGCCAGCGGCGCCGTTTGCTGTGCGTACTGTTCATGTCGGATTCCCGAAAACACCGGCCATGCCTCTGCGACGATGCCTCACCGTCAGCGCCGCAGGATGGCCAGCCAGCGCCACAGATTGAGCATGCTGGAAAGCGACGCTGCCACGTAGGTGAAGGCACAGGCCGTGAGGATATGACGCGCCGGGGACAGGTCCCGCCGGGGCAGGTAGCCGCTGGCCAGGATGGGCATGGCGCGCCGGTAGCTGGCGTCCAGTTCCACCGGAAGCGTGACAAGATGCACCAGCGCCGCGGCGCCGAAGCTCATCACGCCCCCCAGCAGCATGATCAGCCCGCCCACTGGAGCCCGCGTGGCCAGAAGCAGCATCGGTGCGAACATCATCAGGCCCACGCCGAGTTTCTCGGCGCTGTTGGCCACGGACACCAGCCGGGTGCGCCAGGCCAGCGGCGCGTAGCCCCTGTGATCCTGAATGGCGTGCCCGACCTCGTGGGCCGCCACGGTCACGGCGGTCAGCGAACGTGCGTCCAGGTGCTCCGGAGACAGGCGTACGGCCTTTGCCGCGGGATCGTAGTGATCGCCGCCGTCGGTGGCCTCCACCCGCACATGGCCCATGCCGAAACGGTCCAGCAGATGGCGGGCGAACTCCCCGCCCGTTCCGGGATAGTCCTTGCGCTCGCCGCGGTGGCGGCGCAGCACCGCATTCGCCCACCAGGACGGCAGGAACAGGACCAGCACCACGACAATGATGAGCACGACAAAGATCATGGGATAAAAATGCGAACTGGATTCAATTATGGTGATTCCCCGGAGCGGGGGAAGTTCGCCATGCTACAACATTAAAGACCCATGGAGTCCGGCAAGAGCCGGGAAGCCGAGGGGCTTTGCTCCCCGCTTCCGGGGGCGTTGCGCATGCCTGCGCCCCCGTCAAAATGCCCGTTGCCGGTATCCCGTCGGCGCGCGCGGCCGCCGAAGTCGGGCGGGTGGGGGCCGCGGGGACAATCCCATGCGTCCGGCACGGGCAAGGATGCCAAGCAGCCTGTTCAGGGGATAGAATGAGACCAGGATTGTCAAAATAACATATGAGCAAGAGTACAGCCCCCGTGAACGCCATGTCCGCACAACCGATCCGGGCGTTTGATGTCCCGGAAACCGCCAGGATCACCGCCCTCGTACCCCATTACACGGGCGAGGAACTGGAGGCGGTCCGCGAGCGCATCAAGCAGCTGCTCCGCCAACAGGACGCGGTGCTCGTCGCCCACTACTACGTGGACGAGGAACTCCAGCGGCTGGCCGAGGAGACCGGCGGCTGCGTATCCGACTCCCTGGACATGGCGCGTTTCGGCCACGAGCATCCGGCTTCCACCCTGATGGTGGCGGGCGTACGCTTCATGGGCGAGACCGCAAAGATCCTGAGCCCGGAGAAGCGCGTCCTCATGCCGACGCTGGAGGCGGAGTGCTCCTTGGACCTGGGCTGTCCGGCCGACGAGTTCAACGCCTTCTGCGACCGGTATCCGGACCGCACCGTGGTGGTCTATTCCAACACCTCGGTGGGTGTGAAGGCGCGGGCCGACTACGTGGTCACCTCCAGTATCGCCCTCAAGCTCGCCGAGCACCTCAAGGCCCGGGGCGAAAAACTCGTCTGGGCGCCGGACAAGCACCTGGGTGACTATATCCGCCGCCAGACCGGCGCCGACATGGTGATCTGGGACGGCTCCTGCGTGGTGCACGACGAGTTCAAGGCGGGTGCCCTGCGCGAACTCAAGGCCGAGCATCCCGAGGCCGCCGTGCTGGTGCACCCGGAATCCCCGGCGGGCGTGATCGACCTGGCCGACGTGGTGGGCTCCACGACGCAGTTGGTCAAGGCGGCCGCCTCGCTGCCCAACAGGACCCTGATCGTGGCCACCGACTCCGGTATCTTCTACAAGATGCAGCAGGGCGCGCCGGGCAAGACGCTGATCAAGGCGCCGACAGGGGGCCACAGCGCCACCTGCCACAGCTGCGCCCACTGCCCATGGATGGCCATGAACGGCCTGCACAACCTGCTCTCGACACTTGAATCCGGGGACAACGAGATCCATCTGGACGAGACGCTGCGCGTCAAGGCGCTGCGTTCCACCCAGCGCATGCTGGAGTTTGCGCACAGCCTGGATGCGCCCGTCATGGGGCAAGGGGACGCCTAGTGCAACCGCCAGGCGATGCCACGGACGACAGGCAGGCGATCATGAGTCTATCCCCGCGGCGGCGTCCGCCCATCCCCATGTCGGTGTTCCGCAAGATGGTGAATTCGCTGTCACCGGAGGAGCTGTCCCGGCTGCCGCCGGAGAAACTGCCCGACAACATCCCGCCCGACATCATCGAACACGCCCCCCTGTACTCAAGAAATGCCGTGGAAGGCCTGATCCTGGCCGCCAACGCGCATCACCTTCAGCAGCGCCTCCGCATTCAGGAGGATCACGGCGAAGAGGTGCTCAGCGCGCTGGACCGGGCCAAACGCACCGGCGACAGGGCCAACGTGAAGATCTTCCGCCAGAAACTGGAAGACATCGAGAAGCTCCTTGCCCAATGGCGCACCGACGGCCAGCCTGACTCGCTGACGGTGCTCACCAACAAGGTGAAAACCCTGAACGGCCTCCTGATGGACGTACGCGCCGAGGCGGCGGAGACCGCAGAATCAGCACGGCTGCTGCGCGAGGAGAACGCCTCGGATGAACTCATGGATGCCTTTATCGAGGCCACCGCGCGACTCCATGGACACGCTGAGGACATCGAGCATCTGCTGGCCCGATACTATCTGGTGCGCATCGCCGTCACCCAGCATGAGATGCAGACCAAGGCCCGCCAGGTCGGCATGCTCGATCAGGAGGCGCGCATCCTGGCGGAACAGATCGAGGGTCTGCGTCAGGAACTGGAGCAATCACAGGCCATCTGGCGGCGTGCCGTGAGCCGGGGCAAATCCAACCAGGAGGGGGAGCAGCTCCAGCAGCGCATCTCCGAACTGGTGGCCGAACAACGCGCGCGCGAGGTGGCCATCTCGGAAAACGATCTGACCTTGTGGCTGGACGCCATCGTGGATGCAAGCCTCCACCCGTTCACCCGCAACAAGGTCCCGAAGAACATCAGCGAAGCGCGCATGGCGCTCTACACCCTGCTCAACCGCTACTGCCAGCAGCAGGAGCAGTCCGCCATGCAGATCGCGCGCAACCCCTTCCTGCAGGTGGATC
>SKOF01000434.1 GCA_007120155.1 Thioalkalivibrio sp.
CGACATCTTCGCCCAGCGGGGGCAGGGCTGGTTGTATCGGACGCTCGATCGATGGACCAGGTACTTGGTCGTCGCACCGACAACCGCCAGATCCAGCTCGCTGTAGTCACGCAGCGTGCTGCCCGAGATCTCCTCGTCGCCGAATCCCTTTGAGGTGGCCGTCTCGGCGAAGTGAGCCGGCAAACTCGGGTGCTTCGCGATCGGGATCCGGTCCGTCCGATAGAACGACTTCACGCCCTTGACGTCGACGCGGCCCGAAGCGTGTTCGCTGTAGGCCTTGTTCCCCGGGGAGGGGCCACTGTCGCCGGGCTCATCGCTTTCGTCATCGTCCTGCGGGGGAGCCTGGTTGCCCAGGGCCTTACTGCCCGAGGGGGTCGAGCCGCTATCGCCGGAGTCGTCCCCGGAATCCTGCGGACGCAAGGCGCTGACAAGATCCTTGACCAGCGACGCGTTCGACTCGGCGATCGACTTGACCAGCGACGCGTTCGACTCGGCGATCACGCTGCGAAGGATCTCCTCGCCGCTCGGGCGATCGGCCTCCTTCGACAGCTTCTCCACCTCAGCCATCGTCGCTTCGCCGGCGGCGATCGACTTGATCAGATGCTCGCGAATCGCTCCGGCGTTGCCTTCACGATCTTTGGCCAGTTCCGCATCCAGCCCCCACGCCTTCACGGCGTGACCGACCAATGCGGCGGTCAGATTAAACATTTTCAGTCCTCTCGAGAAACTCCGAGCAGATCCAGCAGCGGATCCGACTCGACAAAACCACCGACCACCGCGATCGGCTCTTGCTCGTTTGAGAAGTGCTTCTTCACCACCGAAGCCTGCACTTCCACCTCCTCCGCCTCGCCAGTCAGCGAAGCCACCCCGTCAGTCAGCCCCCAGCTGGAGCGGTAACACTTGCGATGCCGCTTCCCCCTGTCATAGGTGCTGACGCAAAAAATGACCGTCCCGCTGAACGTCGCAATGATCCCGGTGTACGAATACTCGTCATTGTGCTTGTCCCTGACAGACTGACTCAACTCAGACAGGGCGCGTTCAAACGACCCCGGGAGCGTGTCTTCCATCACCATCGAAAGCGACTTGTTGTCGATCCCGTCGGAGACGAGTTGTACGGGCTCCTCCTTCTCGCCCATGGACTTGACCACCTCCGCCAACAACTCCCCGACGGTCGCCTTCGGCTGCTTGCACCCGCAGGCCTCGCCGTCTCCCTCCGGCGTCGCGCCCTTGAACATCTTCTTGCGGCTGTCGTACAGATCGGTCGCCCACTTCTGGACCGGCTCGCTCTCCAGCTTCCCGCCGCTGAACGCGTCATAAATCGCGTCCAGCTCCTTCTCGTAGGATCGCAAGACCACAGCCCCGGCTCCCGCCGGCACCGAGACCAGCGACGACTCGTAGACCGCGATCTTCTTCAGGCGGAACCCGCTCGGGGTGCCGTCCTTCTTCTTCCCCAGTGGCTCGAAGCCGCCAGGCAGCGGCAGGAACCCGTGGCTCTTCCGCATCGCGCCCATCGACACCAGCGTCGCCGCGTCGCGGCCGATCGCCACGTCTCCGATGGCGTACCGGCCGACCACCCGGTCGGTGTCCTGCTCCAGCGTCTTGACCATCACCCCGATCGGGCTCGACCAGACGTGCGACCAGAGCAGGGGCATCTTGGCCTCCAGGACCATCCCCTCCGGGTGGACGATGTCGCCGTCCCGGTCCTTGTCTTTCGTCGCCAAGACCGCGTCGTAGACCATGATCGACTTCTCAGGGATCTCCCCGAAGTCCTCGTTGTCCGACTTGAACGCACCGGACCACGTCTTCTCGACCCGGCTCCCGGGGTCGGTGACCACCAGGCGGTTCGACGCCTCCTTCCGCAGGGACTCGAGACCCGACTCGCTCAAACCGAACGCCTTGGCGCTGCAGTGGTCACCCTCACAGCCAACGACGTCCGAGATGTACGGGCTGGCGGTAGTGATAAGCCCACCGCCGTTCGAGGCGTACTCTTGCAGGTCGTCGTAAAAAGTCATCGATGGCCTCAACGAAAAACGGCTCACAACCCCGCCTAAACCCTACCCCCGAATGGACGACAGGAGAGAGTCGCTGGGCTGCGAGCCGCAAATTTTTGGCTGGTCTACGCAGTCAGATCGAAAGAATACCGAAAAAAAGACCGTCGTGTCAATCAAGCGGCCGGACGTCGAGAAGGATCCACCTGCCTCCCTTGAGGCCCCAGCATCTCATCGACTTCCTGTTCAGGTAGATCGTGCCTTCAGGCAGGGATCTGTTGGCTAGCCTTGTCGTCGGGGGAGGCCCCAGGCCGATGACGACTGTGTTGCTGAGCATCATGCACGCACCAATCAACCGGGACATCATGACGTTCATCTCATTTTGAGGGCAACCCTGCAGGCCACGGCCAGACAGTCGTCGCTCAATCCTTTCGCGTCGAGGATCCCCAGGGCGGCCAGGCTGTCGGCAGCACGCTGCAAGCCCGAGCCTGACGCCGCCTTTTCGATGCTAGCCCAGTGGCTCTCCAGTTCAATCTCCTTGGCCTCGCACTCCCTTTTTAACGACCGAACCCGGATCATGTCCTCAGGGGAAAACCCGAGCCGACGAACCGCGTCGATCGCCTTGTCGATCTCATCGGGGGCCGCATCAGGCGAGTGACGCGGCCGCTCGGAATACTTGCCTGCCTGCTTCTTCACCGTCAGTCGAAGTTCATCCAGAGGCATTCGGTCTTGACCGGCTTCTCACGTTTGCCGCTGGCCTTGTTGTCGATCTGCTTTTCGACCCGACGCCAGCCTTCCCCGTGGGAGTACCACTCGTACAGAGAGCTGTTGTACCCGCTGAGCACGAACCGTCCAGAAATTTTGGAGAGCCTGTGCAGGAGATCCTCGTGGTCCTCCTCGGACATCTCGTGGGTATACGCCTTCGTCGCCACGCGAGTCGAATGCAGGTACGGGGGGTCGACGTAAAACAGCGTGTGGGGCGAGTCCTCCTGGGCGATCAGCCGGGTGGCCGGCAGGTCTGCGATGACCACCCTCTGCAGCCGCCGGTGGACCTCCTCCAGCCCCTCGACGGCCGACCACCATGACGAGGCCTGCTCGTTCATGCCGCGTCGTGTCCGGCTGCGGGACATTGTCGCGAAGCAGGTGCCGAGCCCCTGCCGAGACTGCCGGAGCCGGATAAAGAACGCCACCGCCCGGTCGACCACGGTCTTTTCCTTGGTCGGATCGGCGGCTTTCCACTCGACCATCGAGAACGGAATTGCCTCGACTTTCCTCTGAAAAAGCCGGAACGACTTTTCGCACTGCATCACCCGCCAGAAATTGGTCAGCTCGCGGTCGAGGTCGTTGGCCACCTCCGAGTGATCCACGACCATCTCGTCGGGCTTCTGGAACATCACGGACCCGCCGCCGAAGAACGGTTCGACGTAGTGAGTGTGTTCCGGGAAATGGGAGATGATCCACTTGGCCAAGTAGCTCTTCCCGCCATGGATTTTCAAAGCATGGGTCACGGCCCCACCTCCACGTGTTTCCACAGCTGACGCTTCTTGACCCGACTGATGGTGGCCGTGCTGACGCCGTACATCTCCGCCAGATCCCGGATCGTGGACGTCTTGTCCTTCAGAATCTCGATCACCTTCTCTTCGGTCAGCTTCGCGTTAGGGCTCTCTTCCCCCAGCCTCACCGGCATCGGCATCCAGGACAGCGCCCCCGGCGGGAACGCCTCTTTGTCCTTCTTCCTCATCGTGAATTCTCCACGTCTCCAATTCGATCGCCCTCTCCACGGCGGAGACGGCCTCTCTCAGGTCGGACAGCGTGTCGTTCTTGCCACGCTGCCCGGCACACAGCAGCTTCTTGATCGCGTGCTGCCTGGCCGGGCAGGTGACCCTGAAGGCCTCCAGCACCGCGTAGACATCGGCGGAAACACATCCGCCGAACCCAGGCCTCGCGTCGCGAACAGGCCGCAGGTACTTGTTCACCGGCATTTCTCCAGCTCCTCCTCGATCATCTCTTTCAGATACTCCAGGTCGTCCTCGCTGCCCTCACTCCACAAAAAGTCGATCGCCAGGATCACGCAGGCGTGATACCCGGGCGTGTCGGGGCTGATCTCCAGGATCTCCAGCAGGTCGTGGGCCCGGGCCTCTGTCCGCTCGTCGAGCGACTTCTGGTCCAGCTCCTCCCGCCGCAGCAAGTCCTGGATCGTCTGGCGAGGCGAGACCCTCCGGCTCTCCATGTGCCACGCCGTGTCGACCACCCACCGCACAGCCGGCGGCTCGTACTCCGGCGCCCGAGAACAGACGAGAATGACGACAGCAGCCGAAAAACTGCAAAACGCCAGCGTCCCAAAGAAAACCGTCGACCAAAAATTGACGTCCATCGAAACCTCCCGTGAAAAGTGACCTCACCAATTTATATCGGCGAGAGCGAGAGGTGTCAACAAGAATCTTGTGTAAAAATGCCGACCCATCGTTCGACGGCGGGGTTGACCCCATGGTCCCAGGCGTGGCCGATGAACGGCGGCTTCAGCTTCAGCCGGACGTGCATGCCTCTGCCGACGAGCGTCGCGCCCGCCCAATGTTCCGCCGACCGGCGGCCGAGCTCGGTCCACCAGTGTCTGCCGTACTTGTTGACGATCAGCAGCCTGGGGACGGAGGACATGAACGGGCCGAGGGCGAGCGGCTCGTAGCCGACCACGGTCCGCACGCTCGGTGCCAGCCCGGCGTTGATCGCCATCCGGATCCACTCGGCGCCACGGCTGTACCCAATGAGCACCCGGGCGTCCCCAGGGATCTGATCCAGGAAGCCCTTCACCGTCCTCGCGGTAATGTACCGATCGACCCACGGAGGGTCACCCATGTCGTACCGCAGCTGCTCCCCGGTCGCAAAATCGCCATGAACGGCGACCACTTCTTCACTCATCTCAGAGAAATCCTGACTTTTTGTCCATGTGGGGAACGGAGTCTCCAGAACTCCTCGTCGTCGCTCTCGATCACCCAGCCGACATAAGAGCCAGTTTCTTTCGGGTCGACCACAGGGGCCATGACTCCCAGTGCTGCATCCAGGATATCCCTCGGATCGACAGAGCCCCATTCCGCCGAATACACGCCTAGGGCACCCTCGACCTTGAATACGTCGGTGGTCTTTGACAAACGCCCGCATCCCGAAAACAGATTGGCTATCTCTTTTGATGGCGGAAGCTTCTCCGGCTTCCGCCTCTCCTTGCGGCAAGCGAACAGCAGCGTCGCCCAGCCGGTCGCCCCGGGGACGCCCGTCTCTTGGCAATGACGCATCGCCCGGGCCAAGTCCGGCACGTCCTCCTCCGTGATGTCAATCGTGTCCGAGGCCTGGCCGTCGTTGACGACAATGTAAAACCTGAGGCTGTCGTCTTCGTCAAAACGCCACTTCAGGTCGTCGTGGATCTCGTAGTGATCAAACAGCTTGAACAGCGGGCTCATTCCTCGCATCCCTCCGGCAACTTGAAACCCTTCTCCGAAACCAGGCGAAGCAACAGCCGCATGTTCATCGGCGCGTCCGGGTTCCTAAGGAATACCCGCACCTCGCAGTCGCTCTCGTCGATGATCGACCGACTCAGATAATCCGGGATCCCGCCGATCGGCCGGTACAGCAGCAGGCCGACGATCAGCAGGGCCGCGAGCAGCAGAATCAGGCGCATGGCCCGTCAATCGGCCCGGCGATGCTCGTCCCGCTCGTGGGCCTCCTGGGCCTCGACGCTCAG